>CAYVOE010000029.1:2220-4104 GCA_964452795.1 uncultured Nitrospiraceae bacterium | reverse complement strand
CGATAGGAGATGGCGTCGCCCGGCAGCGTCCCCGTGATGGACGCCGCGGCGGCCTGGCGCAGTTCGTCCACCACGAATTCCAGTGCGCGCCGGGCATCGTCGTGGGTCGTCATCTTGGCCTCCTGGAGCGCGGCGGCGTCGCCAAGCCCCGTCGCCAGGACGAAAAGCATCCCCGTGACCACCGCCAGGATGGCCAGCGAGGCCGTAAGCTCGAGTAGGGTGAAGCCCGCGGTTTTCATTGCTACAGCCTGTGGAAGGTGGCGGCGGTCACCCGGTGAGGGTGGCCGGAGCGGGATCGCCAATCCACGACGATCCGGATTTCCACGGGATTGGGTATGGGATTGGCGAGTTGCGACGGGTCGGCCGGCAGCGGCACCAACTCTCCCGCCGAGTCCACGCAAGTGATGGTCACCCGTTCCCGCTGGAGACCCGGGAACGCGGGCGGTTCATAGTCGAAGAGGGTATCGATGTTGGTCTGGGCCAGTTCTTCCATGAGGGTGGACATGTGGGCGGCCGCGATGGCCCGCTCCTCCGACGATGCCCCCGTGTGGGTGATGGTCGCCAGAGACCCCATCAGCAGCACCAGACCCGTCGCCATGATCCCCGCCGCGATCATCAGTTCGAGCAGGGTCATGCCGGCGTCCGGCCGAGTCGGCCGGATTGGCTTTTCCATCGTCTCCCATCCGTGCATGTCGGGCATCCCCGGTGTGTCCATATCTCCTCCTTCGCAATATCGACGACACCTTGATTCTCCTGAAGGGCGAGCGAAAACCGTGCCGGAAGGAGAAAGGGCCGTAAAGGCCCCTGAATCATAGACTTGCGGAGGAATGGACGCGGGGAGGGACTCGTCGTCTCGACGGCATTCTGTAGAAACCGTCCAATTTCCGTCGATATCGCCCGCCGCAGGCCGGAAATGGCGACGACGATGGGTGGCGGGTTCTCGGCGATCTCACATGGGGCGCGTCAGGCGAGCTGCTTCAAAATCGCCTCGAGGGAAAATTCCACCACCCCCGTGAAGGTGTCCGAGGCGCCGTAGTAGACCTGGAGCACGTCGCCGCGCCGGGCATAGCCCGTGGGAAACACCACGTGGGACACGAACCCGACGCACTCGAACTCCTCCCGGGGCGTCATCAGGGGCTCGCGGGAGACGGCGACGATCCGCGAGGGATCCTCCCGTTCCAAAAGCATGGTCCCGGCGGAATACTCTCCGATGGGCATCTCGGGCGTGCCGCGGCGGTTGCCGTGGTAGAGCTCGACCCAGCCGCGGTCGGTGAGGAAGGGCGGCAGACCCCCGCCCACCCGGCCGCCTTCCCAGTCGAACCGGCCGCCGTGGAGGGGACGGTTCTTCCCCCAGTGGATGAGGTCCGGCGACCGCGCCGTCCACATCTCGGGGTTGCTGAAGTGGGTGTTGGGATTGGGCCGATGGAGAGCCCAGTACTCTCCCCCGATCTTCTCGGGAAACAGGACCACGTCCTTGTTCTCGGGGCTGAAGATGATGCCGTGGCGTTCGTAGGTCCGGAAGTCGGAGGTCGACGCCAGGGCCGTGGCGGCGCCGTGGGGCGATACGGCCACGTAGGTGATGTAGTACTTCCCGTCCAGGGGCGTGATGCGGGGGTCTTCCACGCCGTAGGCCTCGTAGTCGAGTTCCGGGTACAGGCCGTAGTCTTCGATGCGGTCGATGGTGCGGCCGTCGCGGCTGCGGGCCACGCGGCAGCTCGACACGAAGGTCAGATACTTGCGGTCGTGGCCGTGGTGGTACACGACCCGCGGGTCGCTGAGATCCAGGTCGCTGTTGGCGAACCATTCGACGGAGAGCCCTTCCACCGGGTCGTAGCGGGGGACGGCGGTAAAGTTCTCCTGCCGCTCTTTGGGCCGTTCCGCCAC
>CAYVOE010000029.1:0-2210 GCA_964452795.1 uncultured Nitrospiraceae bacterium | reverse complement strand
AGCAGAACCACCTCCCCGCCCACCTCGACCGCGCCGGGGTTGAAGGCGCCGATGACCTCCATGTCGTCGCGGGACGGCTTTACGTCCTCGGGCCGGATCAGGCACTTCGTGAAGAGTCGGGGCGTCATGGCCATCCTCCCGGCGCCGTCACTTGTGGGCCAGCTCGGTGGCGGCCACCGCCATCTCGAGGGATTTCCGGCTGTCTTCATCGGTCAGCTTGCGGGTATGGCTGGGATCCCGGATCCAGGCCACCTGGTCGGCGAAAAGATCGCGCAACAGCTCGCCGTACCGGTGCATCTTCACGTGCCCTTCCCCGTAGGTGACGTCGAACATCTGGTAGAGGTCCCGGTCCTTGTGGCGTCCCCGGGCCTTGCGATCCTTGGGGCCGTAGTTCTGGGCGATGTCGAGGCGGGCGCCGTGGAAGATTTCCATGACGCGACGGGTGGCGGCCTCGTCGCCCACGGCGCGCACCCGGGCCAGGGTGGGAACCCACTCGTAGAGGGTCACGTCGCCCAGCTCGAAGAGGATACGCCATTCCTGGCGGTCCATGCGCCCGACCTGCGTGAAGCCGTGGTAGAAGTTCACCAGGACCTCGTCGCCGTAGCGGACCGTGCAGTTCACCTGGTCTTCGATGTCGGTGCTGCCGCGCCGGGTGGCCTGGGCGGACACCACCTCGCCCTTTCCGAGCCAGCCGGCGTAGACGTCGAAGAAATGGACGCCGTGCTCGATGAAGATCCCCCCGCTCTTCGACCGGTCCCAGAACCAGTGATCGGGATTGAGCCCTTCGTCGGTGGCGTAGTTCTCGAAGTAGCCGTGCAGGGGTTCGCCCAGGGCCTTCGACGCGATGAGCCGCTGCACCATCTCGAACATGGGGTTGTACCGCTGCATCAGGTTCGCCACCACCAGCCGACCCTTCTGGCGCGCGGTGTCGACCATCTCGTCGGCTTCCGCCATGTTCAAAGCCAGGGGTTTCTCGCAGATCACGTGTTTCCCGGCCTCGAGGGCCAGCATGGCCTGGGGATGATGCAGGAAGGGCGGCGTGGCGATGTACACGATGTCCACGTCGTCGCGCTTCACCAGTTCCTCGGGTTCCATGGGCGGCGGAATGCCGAAGCGCTGTGCCGCGGCATAGGCCGCCTCGCGATGGGTGCCCGCCATGCCCACCAGCCGCACGCCGGGTATCTGCGTGAAGTGCTGCACGGCGAAGAGCCCGAACCCTCCAAACCCGATGACCCCCAGGCCCAGATCGTTTTCGCTCATGGTCAGACCTCGATAGCGTTGGTGTAGTCTCCGCCTTGTCGAAGGCCGCCGCGGCGGCTTCGAAAAGCGGACGAGACAGGCGCCGAAGTGCCGACGCCCGACAGGGAAGTGGTTCGATGACGCTTCCCGGGAATCCGCCGAGCCGTCGGACCCGATCCCCGCAAGCGGCTTTCATCTTAGCAGGAACGCCGGTTCAGTCCAAGGCGCCCGAAGCTCAACGAATGCCTTTCCGGGCTCAGTCCCAGGTCGTTCGCCAATGGTTCACCCGAAGCGCCTTCGGATCGAAGGGATGAGGCGAGCGCACCTCGATCTCGCGCGTCTCCCCCGGGACCATGTCGAAGAAGTTGTCGGAGAAATAGGCCGGGATGTCCTCGGCGGTGGCGAGGTTGACGCAGCGGGCGTAGTTCCGGGTCGTCAGAGTCACGACGCAACGGTACTCGCTGCCCTTGCGTCCGCGGCGGCGGCCCGGGTCAAAGCCGAGACCGGGATCGGGCCACGGAATGTCCTTCCACAGCCGCGGGAACCACGTGGTCCGGGCGTCGCGCGTACCGTCGAGGCTCGCGAAGAGATAGCCGTCGCGAGGCACGGCGGCGTCCTTCGCCCTCAATCGGGCCACGACCATCGAGGTCTGGGCCGGCACCTTCACCTTCCGCCGCACGTGAACGTTCCGCGCGCCCGTGACCGTCTGGACCTCGACCCGCAGCGTGCCTTCCACGGGTTCGAGGGCGCCGTTGACCGCGTAGAGCTCGTATTCGCCCTTCCCCTGCTTGAAGCTGAGGATGAAGGGCGCGCAGGACCGCTTCAGCGCGTAGTACACCTGCTTGGGCAGGCCGTAGTAGTCGATGATGGACCAGCTCGCGCAGGGCCAGCAGTCGTTGAGCATCCAGACGAGGGCGCCGGCGTTGGTGAACATGCGGCGCCGGTGGTGTTCCAGCTCTTCATGAAGCACC
>CAYVOE010000028.1:0-21520 GCA_964452795.1 uncultured Nitrospiraceae bacterium | reverse complement strand
CGGATCCAGGGCTCATGCTCGGCAACCTCAAGCGAGCCGGTGAAGATGACGTCGGAGACACTCCGGGAGATACTGAGGGTAGTGTCGAGGAATGGGGCGCTACTCGGGGCTCGCTTAAGCGGGCACCATCGTCTTGGGAAGCGGGTTTGGCGTCCTCGCCGCGGGGGGAAAGCGGCGGGGACGCCGCTTCTACGGCTCGACGGAGTCTCGCCCTCCCCCGCCCGGCGCGGAGGCCGGGCGCTATCGGAGGCTCGCCCTCCCTCGGCTCGACGGAGCCTCGCCCGGTTTCACACGACGACGCCGCGGGCGCGGATGCCCCCGCGCCCGCGGCGTCAGTTGCCTCTCACTTCGGGGCTTCGACCGGCTCCTCGGGCGGGGCCGATAGTGCCGTTTCCGCCTCCGCCGCTTTACGTAAACGAGAGATTTCGTCCGCGGCCACCTCGGCTATCAGCCGCATGGGCCCCAGTTCGGGGTGACAGTCGCCGTATTCCGACTCCGTCGGGTCTTCCAGCAGCGTTTCAAGGTAAGGAAGACCTGCTTGGCCCGCCGAGCGTGCGTAGGCGCGCACCGCCACACACCGCACGTAGCGGTCGGGATCCTGCTCGATGATGGCCCGCACCGCCTCCGCTGCCGAAGGATCCCCGGTCATGCCCAAGCCGATGAACAACCACTTCCGCAACACTTCGTCCTGCGCATGCTCGATTTCGGCCCGGACATACGGCGCCGCATCTTCGCCCATGTACGAAAAGGCCAGTAGAAACGGATTGAGCATCAAGACCCTCGGCGACAGATAGGACATGCCGGTCCTAGGGATCTCGCTCGGGTCGACGACCTCTCGTTCGAAACGGCCTAAGACCGGCCACACCCGCGCTTCGATGTCATTTTCTACGCAGTGTCCCAAGGCGCGCGCTACGTCGCCGGCGGTCATGACGCCTTCGTCGGCCAGTCTGCGAGTCAGCGAAGCCAGTTGATCGTCGCGGAGCGGAAACGGGATGATCGTGTTAACGAGACGTGAAAAGGCTGTGCCCCGGGCTCCCTTGTGGGGGTTCTCGAAGGCCTGCTCCACCTGGAGGCGCGCGGCTTCCTCGGTCCGGACGAACAAGAGCGCCATCATCAACTCAGCCTGTGCCTTGGGAGTCGCGTGTTTCTCCAGGGCTTCGCGAAACGCGGGGACTGAATCGTCTCCGAAGGCCGCGAGGGCCTTGTATATATCGGCACGTTCCTCAAATGGCGCCTCCATCACCGGCTCCGTCATCAGTTCCTCAACCAGATCCGCAGGTTGGCGCAGGGTTTGCCCCTCGGCTCCTGTAGCCAGGAGCAGAGAAAGAAGCGCCATCGCTGAGACCACGGTTGGAGTTCCTTTCATCCGCTGAAACCGCCGAGACGAACTATCGCCGTTGTTGTACATGGCTTCTGTCTCCATTCCGCGCGCGCGGCTAGTACTGGTGCCCCGGATTAGCCCAATCTTCGCTGTCTGCGGACCCGATATCCCATTCTTCCTGTGTCCACATCGTGTAGTCCTCGGCATCACGCCAACCGTCGCCGTCGGTATCCCTCTCCGCAGGATCGAACTGATAGCCTTCGGGATTGTTCAACCCCGCTTCAAGGGCATCGGGAATCCGGTCGCCGTCCACATCCGCTGCTGGCGGAATGGTGCCGTTTGGCCACCACTCATTGCGCTCGACGACATGCCTCGCTTCATGCCGGCATAGCCAAGCGAACGAGTCTATGCCGTCGTGAGTTTCGTCTTTTACACCCTCCGGACCGTCAGGGGGAGTGTAGCTTTCGTTCGCCTCTGTACACAGGAAATGCACGTAGGCGCCCGCGGAACTATCCCAAATCGTGTAACCATAGTCACTGTAGGTGTTGTTCTCGTCGTAGTCCGGATACCCGTAGCCGGCGCTGGTCTGCATCCAGTAGAAGAACCAGTTCGGCAACCAGCCGGTACCTGGCCCAGGGTGGTTGGTGGCCTCCTCGGGGAAATAGACCCCGAAAGGACAGTAATCCGCGCCGGGCGGGATCCACAGGTACTGGGCCGCTAACGACTTGAAGCCGAACGCGCTGTTGTAGGCGGGCAACCCGGTGTAGGTGAAGGAGACGTTGAAGACGCCGACCGGGAGGGGCGGCACCGATGTCAGTTGCGAGCCCTGTATCGGCGTGGAGCCCCACTGCATGTACAGGGGGTATACCGGTCCCGGCGGCACCAACGTCACCGTCGCCGCGGCCGAGTAGGAGAAGCTGGGGTCCTGGGCCGCGTCGCTGTAGGTGAATTTCACCCCATCCGCGGGCGTTGTGATATCGACAATAGTATATTGCGACTGCGCGGCATACATCGACTGGAGAGCGGCGTTGTAGCCGCTGTGCCAAAGGGCGGCCTCGGAGGAAGTGGGCAAGAACAAGACCATCCCCACAGCCCCACATACGCCTAGCAGACAGATCTTTCCCGCGCTCTTGCCCATGATGCGTCCCCTTACACTCGACACTCCCCACGAAAGGCCTTGCCATCCAAGGCCACCATCGATAGTATACCGCAGAGGCTACAATCCGTCAAGAGAAATATGTTTTTACTTCAGGGTCGGCAACGCATTAGTACCGCAACATGATCCAGCCCCCACGCTGGGCAGGAAGACAGTATGTAGGATTTGGGGTCTGATCGAGAAGGGAGGCGAGATTCCGTCGAGCCGGGGC
Organism: uncultured Nitrospiraceae bacterium; assembly: GCA_964452795.1. Lineage (GTDB taxonomy): Bacteria > Hydrogenedentota > Hydrogenedentia > Hydrogenedentales > SLHB01 > CAYVOE01. The sequence continues at coordinate 18,832 of CAYVOE010000028.1, read as the reverse complement.
AGGAGCCTAAGAGCGGGCGGCTCGTGGCTCCCCTTTCCAATTTCCAAGGGGAGTGTGTGCGGCTCCCTTTACAAAAGGGAGCTACGGATACGCTCACTTCGGCACACCTAACTCCCCTGATGGGTGCCACCCCCAAACCGTAGCGTCCCGGCCTCCGTGCCGGGCGTTGAGGCACGAGCGGGTTTGGGGGTGCTGGGAAAGTGAGCCAGGAACGGCATGCACAGAGTGGATCCAGGAGGATGTCCTCTTCCGGGGCGGGTACAATCTTCTGTATCTCTCGAGCGGCGCTGACGATGCTGCCTTCTTATCCATGCCGCCCGTGGCGGCGCCGCTAAAGTTCCCGCCGGAACGGCCGATAGATATAGCGCAGGGCCCGGACACGGAGGTCAGGGTCGCGCGGACAGGGATGTCTGACATGCGCAACGGGAAGCGCCAATGCGGAGATCCTGCCGCGGCGGCTTCGTCCCGGGTCTTGTTTCCCTCCGAGTGCGCCACAACCCGCGTTGTGGCGTCATTCTTTTTATCCCGCCTCGTTTTTATTTCCCCTCGGTTAGACAGAATCCTCACGGGACGCGTCGCCCCATTCGAAAAGACACAAAGGGGCGCGGACGGCGAGAGGCTTGGAGATCGGGTTTGTCACGAGGCCGGGTCGGGGAATGCCCGGAAGGCGAAGGCGGTTCAGGGGGATCGCAAACAGCCGGGACGGGTGTTTCCGCCGGGTTTTCGAGAAGTCAAGGTGGCGAACCCCTCTCGACTGTCCCAGGGAAATCCCGGCTGTTTGCTTTCCGTTACCCTGCGTCCGGCGCGCCGGGTGGCGCGACCGGTTGAATTGCGTGAACTCGTTTTGTCGATGGCCCTATCTTATCGCATTCAAACCCGAAAGTCAACCGAAAATTGCCGCCCGCCGCCCCTACTCGTAGCGCCGAATCAGGCCCACGGCGACTCCCTGGACTTTCACCTGCTCTTCGTCCAGGATGAGTGGGTCCATGGCCGGGTTGGCGGGCTGGAGCCGGATGCGGCTCCCTTCGCGGTAGTATTTCTTGAGCGTGGCGTGAGAGTCTTCCACCAGGGCCACCACGGTGTCGCCGCTTTCGGCGTCGGCGGCGCTGCGGACCACCACGATGTCGCCGTCGAGGATGTGCTCGTCGATCATGGATTCGCCGCGGACCCGCAGGGCGAAATGACGCTTGCCGCTGTGCACCATATCGCGCGGGACCGCCACGGTCTGGTCGTCGAGAACGGCCTCGATGGGCCTTCCGGCGGCGATCTGCCCGAGCAGGGGGATCTCCACGAAGTCGGCCGGAGCGGATTCCGGCAGGAGGGTCACGGAGCGTTTCTTGTTCCAGCCGCGCTCGATGAAGCCTTTTTCCTCGAGGGCCTTGAGATGTTCGTGGACCGTGGCGGGCGAGGAGAGACCGAAATGCCAGGCGATTTCGGAAAGACTCGGAGCGTAACCCGATTCGCGGACGAAGTTGCGGAGGAACTCCAGTATTTCGCGCTGCCGTTTCGTCAGGAGAGCCATGGCGCTGTCCTCGGTGATAACCGTAATGATGATGTCAATAGTAGACGAAGGTAAGCCGAAAGTCAACCGAAGAAGCGGTCGGCGATGCGCCCGCGGCGCGTCGCGGACCGTCCGGGAACCATGACGCAGCACACACCGAAGCAGGCGAACGTGCATCTTGCGGGGTGGTATGCCTTTGCCTTCCTCCACGAATTCATCCCCATATACCCGCTCTACGGAATCCTCTTCATCGAAACCGGCCTGACTCCGTTCCAGGTCTCGGTCCTCTTCAGCGGATGGACGGTGTTCTCGCTGCTGGCGGAGATCCCGTCGGGCGCCTTGGCGGACACCCGGTCGCGGCCGGCGTTGCTGGCCTCTTCCAGCCTCTTCAAGGCCGGCGGCTACCTCACCTGGCTGGCCTTTCCGGGGTTCACCGGGTTTATGGCGGGGTTCCTGTTGTGGGGCATCAGCGGCGCGCTGCGCTCGGGCACGGCCGAGTCCCTTCTGTACGACAGCCTCGACGCTCGTGGGCGCGCCGACGAATTCACCCGGATATACGGACGGGTCCGGGCCTGTTCGGTCCTGGCGGGAGGCCTGGCCATGGCCGCGGGAGGCGCCCTCGTCCGGTATGGATACCCGACGGTGCTGCTCGTGGGGGTTGGCTCCCTGCTGGTCGCGGCCCTGACGGCGTCCCTGGCCTTTCGAGAGACGGGGCCCCGGGCGACATCCCACTCGGTGAAATACCTCGATACGATGCGCGCGGGGGTCGGCGAAGCCCTGCGGAACCGCACCATCCTCTTCGTGGTGGTCGTGGCGGGCGTCCTGCTGCCGTTGCCGGGGGCCTTCGACGAGTTCGTCGGACCCGTCCTGGTCGAGGCGGGATTTGCCCACGACAAGGCCGCGTACTTCTTCGCCCTTATCTACTTCGCCCAGACCGCCGGCGCTCTCACCGCTCACCGGATCCGAGGCCTGAATCCCTATCAGCTCCTCCTGGTGCTGGGCGTGGCGGGGGGCGTGCTCCTGGCAGCGGCGTGGGGCGCGGGATGGATCATCCCCGTCGCCATGATTATCTACTTCGGCCTATTCGCCCTCGTCCAGCCCCTCCTCGCGGCACGGTTTCAAGACGCCATCGAAGGCGAGGCCCGCGCCACGGCCACCTCGGTGGCCGGCGCGGCCATGGGGGTCGGCGGCATCGCCATTTACCTCGCCTTCGGAGGGGTGGCCACGGGACAGGATCTTGCGTCGGGGGTGTTGGGCGTTGCCGTAGCCACCATTGTGTTCTCGGCGGCCCTCGTGTTCCTGGCGCGGCGCTGGCGCGTTCGATGGGAACCCGTACGCCGCTCCATCTGACGGCCGCCCCCTACGCGCCCGTTGACATGAGTTCCCTCCTCAAGCAAGATGGCGCCCCATCGAAATCGCAACTGGTTTGAAAGGGAGCGCCATGACCGGAAAGGAATCCGCCCCCCGGCCGAAGAAGGGGAACGCGAGGAAACGGACCGCAGGCTCCGGCGCCCCTCCGGGGGACAGCGACGCAGCCTCAACGAATTCCCCGAAACTGCTCTCCGGCGGCAACCCCCAGATTGCCAAAGGCTACGGCGACGGCCCGGTTCAGGCCTACATCGAGGCCATGCCGGGATGGAAGCGGGACGTGGGGCGCCGTCTCGACGCGCTCATCGTGCGCACCGTTCCCAACGTGCGCAAGGCCGTCAAATGGAACACGCCCTTCTACGGGGCCGACGAGGACGGCTGGTTCGTGGCTTTCCATTGCTTCACCAAGTACGTCAAAGTCACCTTCTTCCGCGGCACGTCGCTGGAACCCATCCCCCCGGTCGCGTCCAAAGTCAAAGACACCCGCTACTTCCACATCCACGAAGACGACCCCTTCGACGAAGCCCAATTCGTCGACTGGGTGAAGCAAGCCAGCCGCCTCCCCGGCGAACGGATGTAACAAAGCACGACGCGGCCCGTCCGCGCGTCACTCCTGAGCCGGTTCATAGCGGAAGATCAAGGTCTGGCCGGGCATGAGGGACAGGTCGAGTTCGGTCGCCTGCTCGTACACGCGGTCGCCGCACAGGGCGTCGTACACGTCGCAGGATTGAGGAAGGCGGATGGTGCGGTTGCCGGCGCGCTTCGCCGCGTGGATCGTGATGTAGCTCTTGTTCACATAGAGGGCGTCGTCGGATTCGGAATAGACGTGGGCGCCCGCCGACCGCGCGAGAGCCCGGATCAGGGCGGGGGGAAGGATGGCCGTAACGGCGTAATACGACGTCCAGTCTCCCATGTCTCTGCTTGCGAAGACCACGGCGCCCGACTCGATGTGAGTTCCCAGCGGCTGCGCGTCCGGATCCGATACCGAGAAAAGCTTGCAGTTCCGGAGCTCGGGTCCGATCGCTCCTTCGATGGGCTCGAACCCCGCGGACTCCATCCAGGTCCGGCCCTCCGGGGTGAGGGCGAAGCGCGTGTCCACGAACGCCTCGTCGGCGCTCTCGTCGATCCGCATGTCTGCCAGGGCCTTCATAGCGTCGACGGAAGCGCGGTTGCCGTTGAAAAGCCCCGGCGCGTAGATCCAGAGGATAGACCGGCCATTCCGCTTCACCTGAGTCTGTACGAAGGCGCGCAGGATGTCGTCCATGTGATAGGCGTTGAGGAATACGACGAGCCGGTAGGGCTCAAGGTCCACCCTCGACAGGTCTTCCTGGAGGATCGAGTCGAAAGGTACGCCGGACCGGATGAACCCGGGCTGGTACAGGGCCAGCGCCGTGCCGAGGCCGCTGTCCCAGGGATAGCCGCCCCGATCCATCTGGAAGCCCATGTAGGCGCAGGAGGCCTCGTCGGCGACGATCAGGACCTGCGCGACTGAGGTCCGATCCACGTCCTTCGAGCGGTCGTGCAGGTCGAGGATGCGCCGCAGCCCCTGGATAAGTTGCGGATGGTCGTAGTACCCGCCGTGGAGGTCGAAGATGCTCTGGTAGATGCCTTCGCTCAGGACGAACCCGGCCGACCGCTGATAGTTCCAGAGCGATTCCTGGGCGGTGGTGCCGCCTTCCGGGTGGTACATGGCCATTTCGGCGAGCTGCTCCTCGGTCCAGCTATGCTGGGCCATCACCTTGTCCAGCTGGAAGGATACGGAGTCGTTGTCGTTGACCCAGAGCTTTCCGTGTAGGGTGCCGGAATGGAAGGGACGACGGTAGGTCTCCATGCCGCCGCTCATCCGTTCGAGGTACCCCGGCGGGGCCAGGATGAAGTCCACGTCGGGACTGCGCAGGATCTCGCCGACGGCGTTGTGACCGAAGTCGGGATTGCCGCGGAACTCGAAGAGATAAGCGTAGTACGTCCCGACGACCTTCCGTCGGTCCGTGGCCTCTTTGATGGCACGGGCGAAGTGATTGATGGTATCCACGACGATGAAGCTGTGGAACCGGTAGAAGTCGATGACGTTCATCTGCGTCGCGGGGTCGCGAAAGGTCCGGTTCCGGTCGCCGAGTCGCTCCTCCCGCGTGGGAATGGTCACGTCTTCGAAACCGATGCCGGGCCGGTTCCATGCGGCGGCCAGGGCCTCGGCGGAACCGTAGCGGTCTTCGAGCCATCGCGCAAAGGCCTGCCGCATCGGTTCGGAGTAGTCGCCCATGTTGGCGTCCTGGTTGACGGTGTAGTGGTACCATTCCTCGGTGGCGAGGCCGGAGAACTGATACCCGAAGATGCGGTCCCCCCAGGGCGAGGCGTGGATATGGCGGATGATCGTGCGCAGCGCCTCGGCCCCGTCCTCGCGCCATCGCGTCGAGGCGATGGATTCGTAGGTCCGACCCTCCGTCACGATTCCCCGCTTGTAGGGCTCCTGAAACGTGGTGCCGCCGTGGTCGAGCACCATCAACTCTTCCGGATGGGCCTCGCGCCACCAGGGAGGCGCCTGGAGGTAGATGCGGGGCAGGATGAGGGCGTCCGGATCCGCTTCCAGGATGTCGCGCGCGCAGGAATCAATGTAGGAGAAGTCCCACCGGTCGGGTCCGTGCCAGATCCCCGGCAGCGACACCTGGAAGAGGTGGACTTCGAAGCCCGCCTTCTCCATGGCCGCATAGATCTCCTTGCGCGGCTGATAGGTGGCGAAGAAGGGCCGGGTGTAGGGTTTGCCGTCGAGGAAGAACGTCGGCCGCCCCCGGTGCATCTCGACCGAAGTCGCAGGGCCTGGCGCGGCGACCTCCTCGGCGGTGACGCCCGCCGCGACGCAGATCACAATCGATGCCATCCCCATCGCCTTGCTCCACACCCCGACCCAATTCCGGAGAACCGCCATTGCTCCTTCCTCCTGCGAGGCCCGTTCGCCCTGACTACCCCGCATTTCCGCCCCAAAAGTAAGCGCTTTCTTCGGCCGTGTCAAGCGGCGGAGCGGCGAGGTCTCTCGTTGAAACCCGGGAGGTGCGGTTTCTTGGAGAAATCGTTTACCCATTAAGGAATTTCGCTCTTGACCCTTGCCGAGCCGGCTTGACCGTGCTAGAATGCCCCCCGGTAAGCCCCACGACGAAGGGAGGCGACGGCGTGTCCCACCGGGTCCAAATGACGGGCGTCTACAAGGCCTTCGGAGGCCACTGCGCCCTCCAGGGGGTGGACTTCCACGTGGGAGAGGGCGAGGTCGTCGGCCTGGTAGGGGACAACGCGGCCGGCAAGTCCACGCTGATGAAGGTGCTGTCGGGGCTGTATGCCCCCACATCGGGCGAGATCCGGGTGGACGGCGAGACGGTTCGGTTTCGTCATCCGCGAGACGCCCGGGATCGCGGCATCGAGATGCTCTTTCAGGACCTGGCGCTGGTGCCCGAGCTCGACGTGGCGGAAAACCTTTTCCTGGGCCGGGAGATCCCGATACGCCTTCCGGGCAATTTCGCGCCCCCCTTTCTGCTGGACCGCAAGACGATGCGCCGCCGGGCGGCCGAGTTCCTCGCGGACCTGGGCATCCACGTGCCGTCGGTGCGGGTGCCGGTGAAGACCCTGTCGGGCGGCCAGCAGCAGTCCATCGCCATTGCTCGGACCCTCTTCTTCGGCGCCCGCATGGTCATCCTCGATGAACCCACCTCGGCCATCTCGATTCGAGAGACCCGGCGCGTGCTCGAGTTGATACAAGGACTGAAACGGAAAGGGGTCTCCGCCGTGATCGTCAGCCACCGGATGGAGGACATCTTCGCCGTGGCGGACCGGATCGTGGTGCTCCGCCGCGGTCGGAAGGTGGAGGACGTCCCCTGCAATCGAGTCGTTCCCGAAGACATCGTTCGGGCCATCATCGGCTTGGACGGTCCGGCCGCAGCCGTGTCGAGGGGAATTGTCGCGGGGAGCGGGCCGGCATGAAGGATATTCGCGAACAGGTCCTGAGCCGGACGCTCGACAACTCCCTCGTCATGGTGCTGGTGGGCCTCTGCCTCGCCGCGGGCATTCTGTCGGACCGGTTCCTGACCGGGGAGAACTGGTTCAACATTCTGAACAACTTCGCGGTCACCGGCATCGTGTCCTTCGGCGTGGCGGCGGTGATGATCGCCGGTGGGATCGATCTGTCCTTCGGCTCGATCCTGGCCTGTTGCGCCGTCCTGGCCGCGGCCTTGCACTCCTACCCCTTTGTCGTGCCGTTGGCGGCGGCCGTGCTGCTGGGAGGTCTGCTGGGCGGCATGAACGGGTGCGTCGTGGCCTACGCCGGCGTCAATCCGCTCATCGCCACCCTGGGAACGCAGTGGCTGTATCTGGCGGCCCTGCTCATCGTCACCGGAGGCGGCCTCGTCCACGGCGGAAGCGACGGATTCATCGGCATCGTCGGCCAGGGCCGGTTTCTGTCCGTGCCCGTGCCGGTCTACATACTGTTGTTCGCATGCGCGGTCACGGCCTTCGTGCTTCGGCGGACCCGCTTTGGCCGCCATCTCTACGCCCACGGCTCCAACGCGGGCGCCCTGACCTGCGCCGGTGTGGACGCGCGACGGGTGTACGCTCGGGCCTTCGTGTTCATGGGCGTACTGGTGGGGCTCGCGGGGCTGGTGCTGAGCGCGCGCCTCGTGGGCGTGCGGCCGACGGAGGGCGGACGATACCTGCTCACGGTCCTTACGGCCGTGATCCTCGGCGGGGTGAGTCTCCACGGCGGCACGGGCTCCATCTTCCAGGTGTTGATTGCGGTCCTGGTCCTGGGGGTGATCGACAACGCCATGGTGCTCTTCGCCATACCGTATAAGGACCAACAGGTAATTCGCGGCGTGGTGTTCATTGCAAGCGTGCTGTACAACAACGCCGCGGTGCGCTGGCGCGAGTCGCTGCTTCGGGCCCGGCCGGCCCCCGCGGAAGGGTGATCCATGACCGGGGAGCGCCTGCTATCCATGTTGCGGCAGAACCGCCTCCTGTTGATCGCGCTGGGGGTGGTGTTGTACGTGGGGTGGCGCGAACCGACCTACCTGCGGCCGCAGAATCTTGCCAACGCCGTCGAGTACATCGCCCTCAACGGCATCCTGGCCCTGGGCATGACCCTGCTCATGATCGCCCGGTCCTTCGACATCTCCATCGGGTCGACCATGGTCCTGGCCGGGACCGTGACGGTGCTGGCTTCGTCCCACCTGCCCGCGCCGGGGGCGGTCCTGACGGGCCTGGCGACGGGCCTGGCCTGCGGCCTGGTCAACGGCATCCTCGTGGCCCGGTTCGAGGTCAATTCCTTCATCGCCACCCTCGGCACGATGGTGGTCTTCCAGGGGGTTGCCTTCAGCCTCACCGGCATGCGCTCGATTGCAATGGATTCGCCGGCGCTCTACGCCTTCGCGAGCGCCCGGCCCTTCGGCGTGCCCACGACCGTGTTCTACTTGCTGGCCACGACCGCCGCGGTGGGATTCCTGGCGCGGTTCACCCGGCTCGGCCGATACGCCTACGCCATCGGGAGCAGCCCCGAAGCGTGCCGTCGCATGGGGATCCCCGTGACCCGATGCCTCGTCCTGCTGTTCCTGCTGTCCGGCCTCTTCGCGGCCTTCGCCGGGATCGTGTTGTCGGGCAAGGCCCAGGCGGCCTCGGCGAACTTCGGGGAGAACGTGGCCATGGTGGTTATCGCGGCCATCGTCCTCGGGGGCGTGCACCTGTCGGGAGGCGTGGGAACGGTCTGGGGGGTATTGCAGGGCGTGATCCTCATCGGGCTCATCGACAACGTCACGGATTACATGGGCGTGTTCGGCTATTACCAGCAGTTGTTCCGGGCCGTCATCCTTCTGGGCGTGATCGTCTACGACGTGCTGTCGGTGCGATACCTTCGGCGCCGCCAGGAACGGCAGACCCTCTGGGCGGGAGCGGAGACATGACATCGGTGTTCTCGAACTCGAAGTTCTTCACCGTGCGCGTCTGTCTGTGGCTGGCCGCCGGGTGCCTCGTGGCAGCCGCGGCGGGATGCGGCCGCGCCGAAACGGGCTCGCCCGAAGACGGCGGCCGCACCGTGGGCGTGGTGATGTCCACCTTTACCTCGCCCTACGCCAGCGCCATGATCCGGGAATTCCGGCGCATCGGCGACGAGCGCGTCCTGCGCCTGCTGCTGCTCGATTCCCAGCTCGACATTCGGCGCGAGGCCCAGCACATCGACAACCTCGCCGGCCGGGGCGTCGACGTGCTGTGCGTCAACGCGGTGGATGCCGTGGGCAGTCGAGCGGCCCTGCGTCGGGCCGCGGAGAGCGGCATCCCCGTGATCTGCTCGAACTCCTCCGTGGACGAGCCCGAGGAGCTCGGCGTGCGGGCCTACACCGGCGCGGACTACTACCAGGAGGCGGTGGTGGCCGCGCGGGAAGCGCTCCGGCGTCGGCCCGGCGGGAAGATCGTGATGATTGCGGGAACGCCCGGCTACTCGGCGGCGGTAGAGCGTGAACGGGGCTTCCGCGACACCGTCGAAAAAGAAGGGCCGGAGTCGGTCATCCTCGACGCCCAGCCGGGCAACTGGATGCGCGAGGACGCCCAGCGGGTGATGTCGGACTTCATCACGCGCTACGGTCGGGAGATCGACGTGGTCTACTGCCACGACGACAACATGACTGCGGGCGCCGTGAACGCGCTGAAGGCCGCCGGATACACGCGCGAGGACCGGCCCGTTGTGGTGAGCATCGGGGCCATGGCGGACGGTCTGGAATTGATACAAGACGGGTGGATCGACGCCAGCGTGATGCAGTCTCCGAAGGACGATGCCCAACTGGCCATCGACACCGCCCTCGCCGTCGCGGAGGGACGGCAGGCCGAACCCTTCAAGGCCTACCACATGGACACACCCTCCGTCGACATCGCCAACGTGCGCGAAGTGCTGGACATGCATCTGTGGGATTGAGCGCCTTCCCTTGAATCGGCACCCGGGAGAATCCGCATGCAGAAGATCACCCGTCGAGAGGCCATGAAGCAAAGCGTGGCGGCGGCGTCGGGCGCCTGGCTGGGCACCCGCGCAAGGCTGCCCATAGTTGCCGCCGCACAAGCGGAACCGTCGGCTTCTGCGGCGCCGGCCGATGCGCCCTGGTTTCGCCGCCATTGGGTGGGCATCGAGTGGGGGCCCACGGGCGCCAACGACGCGGACCCCGTGTACATGAGCCGGGCTTCCGGAGAGCAGATCGTGGGAAAGCTGGTCGAAGCTCAGGCCGAGTACGGCGTGGTCTTCATGAAGGACCAGACCTTCGCCTACTACAACTCGAAGCTTGCGAAAAAATGCCCGGCCCTCGGAGACCGGGACTTACTCCGGGAAATCCTCGATGCGGCCCGGCCCCACGGGATGCCCATCGTGGCCTATTGCCAGGTCCAGTACGACGACTCGTCGTGGGAAGCCCACCCCGAGTGGCGCATGAAGGATTCGGAAGGCCGCGACGCGCGCGCCCGTCTGTGCTACCGCAGCGGATACATCGATTTCATCCGGGGCGTCCTCGGCGAGCTGATGGAGTACGACATACAGGGTTTCCATGTGGACATGCTGGACTTCGGCTTCCGCCCGCCCTACACCTGCTGGTGTGACCGGTGCCGTGCGGCGTTTGAGGCCGAGCACGGCGCTCCTCCTCCGCCGGGGCCCACGTGGGACGAGGCCTGGGACCGCATGCTCGAATTCCGCTACGCCTCGAACCTCGGGTTTTGCCGGACCCTCGACGCCTTCATACGCGAGACCCGGCCGGACATCTCCGTGGACTACAACTACCACGGATATCCGCCCTTCTCGTTTGAGGCGGGGCAGCGGCCGGTCAGCCACGCCAACAACGGCGACTTCGTGACCGCGGAGGGGCTGCCGTTCGTGTTCGGCCACACCAATCCGGGGCTGCTGTCGCTGTTCCTGGCGGGGGCGCGTCCGGAGGGGGCGCTCCAGGTGGCGACTTCCCGGTCGGTGTACAACTATCACGATTTCACGGTGCGGCCCGAGGCCGATCTCAATTGGGAAGTGATGACGTACCTGGCCCACGGCGTCCAGTGTACCGTGGTGGACAAGGCCGACTACGACGGCAGTCTGGACGATGTGGTCTACCGACGCCTGGGCAGGATCTTCGGCGAGGCCCGGCGGAAGCGGGACTATTTCGGCCATGAACCGGTGCAGGAGGTGGGCCTCTATTACTCCCAGCGAAGCCGCGACTGGTTCGGACGCGACGATCCTCCGAAGTACATGCGGGCCGTCTGGGGCGCGCACAAGGCACTGGTTCAGTCCCATATCCCGATGGGGTTCGTAATGGACGAGAACGTCACGCCGGAACGTCTGCGCCGCTTCCCCGTTGTCTATCTCGCCGGTACGGCCATCGTGACGGAGCGGGAACTGGATCTGTTCCGGGAGTACGTGTCGGAGGGCGGTTGTCTGCTGGTTACGGGCGTGTCGGGTTGGTACGACCGCTGGGGCCGGTCGCAGGGCCGGTCGTCCCTCGAGGATCTCATCGGCGGGCGGCTGGCGGAGATCCTCACCGATCATCTGGACAACTATCTGCGGTTTCCCGACGGCGAGGCGGATTCAGTCGTCCTGACCGCGGACATTCCCACGGACTGGCTGATGCTGACTTACGGTCCCGTGGGGGCGTACCAAGTGGACAGAGCTTCGGCCCTCGGCGAAGTTTTGACCGCGCACCGTCCGCCGGACAACCCGTGGAAGGACCACATGTCCGCCGGCGAACCCATCGGACCGGCTCTCCTGCTCAACACCCTGGGCCAGGGGAAAGTGGTTTGCGTGGCGGGTGCGCCGGACGCGGCCTTCGCGAGCCGATATCGAATGTCGGAACACCGCAACCTGATCCGGAATCTGGTGCGCTATCTGAACCCCGCTCCCGTCGTCCGGCTCAAGGCACCGGCCCACGTCGAAAGCGTCATCACGAAAGACGGCCACAGGCTGCTCATACATTTGCTGTTCTTCGCGGGCCCGCCCACGTCGGCGGCGGAACGGTTTCCGGAGGGACGAGAGACGCTGCCCACCCTCATGGAGGAGCCGATGCCCTACGAGGTGGTCCTGGAGATCCCGCGTCCATTCGGACAGGTCTCGGCCGCCGGCTCCGACACCGAGTTGACACGATCCGACCGACACGTGAGAGCGCGTGTGAAGGCGGTGCACGAAGTCATTGTCGTAGAAGAGGCCGTGTGAAGCGTTCCCTACTCGAGGGGCTCGTCGCCGACGAGGCCCAACGCCCGGCCGCCGCAGGATTCGCGAACGATCAGCTTGGGCTCGAACAGTTCCTGACGCTTCTCCGCCTGGGGTTCTCGGGACCGGATTAATTCGAGCAGGATCCGCGTCGCGTGGGCGGCCATTTCGTAGTCCGGCAGGCGGAAGGTCGTCAGTTGAGGAGTGACGGCGGTGGCGATGGCAAAGTCGTCGTATCCCACGATGGACACGTCGCCCGGCACGTCGAACCCCAGTTCCCGCGCGGCCTGAAGGGCGCCCACGGCCATGAAATCGGCGAAGGTAAAGATGCAGTCGGGGCGCTCCTTGAGGGCAAAGACGCTCAGGGCGGCGTCGCGCCCGCCCTCGACCGTGAGGGGCGCCCGCTTGAACCACTCGGGGCGGCAGGGTAACCCCATTCGCTGCAGTTCCTCTCGAAAACTCTCGGCCATGAGGACGCTGGGCTCGAAATGGGTTGCGCCGCCGAAGAAGGCCATGCGCCGCCGCCCGATCTGGTACAGGTGCTGCACCGCGCGTCGACCGGCGGTGCGGCTGTCGGCGTCCACGTAGTTGCAGTCGTCGAACTCGGTGCTGCCGATGAGGATGAAGGGCACGTCGCCCTGCCGGAGCATGTCTACGGTGGGGTCGTTCTTGCGCGGCGCCACGTGCAGGATCCCCGCCAGCGGCACACCCGCGAAAACGCCGCCTCCTTCTTCCGACGCGTCGATCTCGAGCAGGGCGTGAAATCCGCTCTCCCGGGTCACGGACTTAATGCCGTCCATGATGCGCGCGATGTTCTGGGCGAATCCGGGGTCCGTACTCAGGGGGACCGCCACGGATATGCCGATGATGTTCGGCTGCCCGGCGAGCCCTTTCCCGAACACGTTCGACGTGTACTTCTTGCGCCGGATCACCTCTTCCACCCGTTTGCGCGTTTTGGGATCGATGGGGTGGTCGACCTTGTTGATGACGCGCGAAACGGTGGCCACCGAGACGCCGGCTTCCTCGGCGATCTCGGCGATGGTTACGGTCTTTCTCGGGGCGGGCCGGGCCGGCATCCTGGGCTTTGATCCTGCGGTTTTCCCCTCATCGGTCTTCACGGGACATCCTTTCGATCGTAACACCGGCCTCGGGAACCGGACAAGTCCCTCCCGTCCCCACTCGCCTTGCAAAAACGTATATCTAGCCTTGAGGACCGTTTGGATCAAGAATGGCGCGGCCTCAGAGCGGGTCCGTTCCTCGCTCCGTGCGGTCCCTGTCCCGATTGTACAGCCGCGGACGGAGGAAATCCCGGTCGCATGCCTGTTTCCAGGATCGCGGCCGCCTTAATGCGGGGGACACTCAGCGCAGCTCGTAGCGGTAGATAACCGTCTCGCCTTCCATGAGAGCGGTGTGGATTTCGGAGACGTTCTCGTACAGCAGGTCCTCTTCGAGCGCATCGTAGACGTCGGCCAGGCCGGGCAGCTTCAGCCGCTTGCGGCCCGGCGAGGCCGAGTTCACCGTAATGTAGCTGCGGTTGGCGTAGAAGGTATCCGCCGTGTCCAGGTAGACGTGCACGCCCGCCGACCGGGCCAGGGCCCGCCAGAACGCCGCCGGAAATATCGGCGAGACGGCGTAGAGGCTTGTGAAATTCGCGCCCGCCTTGAGCGCCAGCGTCACCGCGTCGCTGTCCTGATGACGCCCCAGCACGATGGCGTCCGGGTCGTCCACGCGGAAAAGGGCGCACATCCTTTCGTCGGGCCCCAGCGGGGTCTCGATGGGATCCTCGCCGTGTGCGCGCATCCATTCCCGGCCCTCTGCGGTGAGGACGGTGGTGGGGCGGACGATGTCTTCCTCCGGGCCGGCGGCAATGCGAATGCCCGCGAGGGATTCCATGGCCTCGACGGAGCGGCGGGGGCCGTTGAACAGGCCCGGGGCGTAGCACCACAGCAGGGTCCGGCCGTCCCGTTTCACCCGTTCGTTTACTACGGCCCGCTGGTCATCGGTCATATGAAAGGTGTTGAGGAAGACCACGAGCTTGTAACGGTCGAGATCCGCCCGAGGCAGGTCGTCGAGATAGATGGCGTCGAAGGGCGCGCCCGAGCGGATCAGGCCGGGTTGATGGGCCAGCAGGGCGCGATGGATGCGGTTCGGATAGGCGTCGCCCACGGACTCGATTTGAAAGGTGCCGTAGGAAGCGGAGGTCTCGTCGGCGATAACCAGGATCTCGGCCACGGACGAGCGAGCGTGGTTCACCGACCGGTCGAGCATGCCGGCGATGCGTCGCATGCCCTGAAGCAGGCGGGGGTGGTCGTAGTACCCGCCGTGGAGGTCGAAAAAGCTCTCGTAGATGCCGTCGCAAACGGTGAAGCCGGCGGCCCGCTCGAAGAGCCACACCGATTCCTGTGCCGTCTCGGTCACCGCCAGGATTTCCATGTAGTGCCGGAGGGTGCCCTCGGGGAAGTTCCCGTGGCGCGCCATCACATCCGGAAACAGGAACGACGCGAGGTCGTTGTCGTGGAACCAGAGCTTTCCGTTCAGCGTTCCCGAGTACTGGGGGCGACGGTAGCACTCGACGCCGCGGCCCAGGCGACGTTCGTGGTAGCTCGGCGGGGCGCACAGAAAGTCCACATGAGGGCTCCGCAGGATGATGTGCCCGCCGTTGTGCCCGAACTCGGCGTTGGCGTTGAACTCGTAGAAATAGTTGTAGAAGGCGCCGACCACTTTGGTCCCGGCCGTAGCCTCTTTGACCACGCCCGCGAAAAAGTCGATGGTGTTCGCCACAAGCTCGTTGTAGAACAGGTAGAGATCGATGACGGGCATCTCCCGCGCCGGGTCACGGAAGGTTCGGGTGCGGTCGCCCATGCGTGCCTCTTTCGAAGGCACTTCGGCAGTGTCGATGCGCGCCTCCGGGTCGTTCCAGGCCGTCCGCAGGGCCTCATCCGTCTCGTATTTGTGGCGGAGCCATTCGCGGAAGGCCGTGCGGGTGGCGTCGTCGTAACCGGATAACTGCTCCTGGTTGCAGCTCCAGGGATACCATTCCTCCGTGGCGAGGGCCGCAATCTCAAATCCGAAGATGCGGTCGCCCCAGTCGGATTCAAGCATGTGCGAGACGGTTTTCCGCAGCGCGTTCGCCATGGCTTCGCGCCAGACCGGCGAGGCGATGCTACCATAGGTGCGCCCGGCGGCGACCACGCCCGGGGCGAACCCCTCCCGGTATTCGGTACCCCCGTGGTCGAGGACCTGGAGCGCTTCGGGG
Organism: uncultured Nitrospiraceae bacterium; assembly: GCA_964452795.1. Classification (GTDB taxonomy): domain Bacteria; phylum Hydrogenedentota; class Hydrogenedentia; order Hydrogenedentales; family SLHB01; genus CAYVOE01. The sequence continues at coordinate 3,514 of CAYVOE010000028.1, read as the reverse complement.
TGTCGGTCTCGCCACCATTTCGGGGCCTCGATGTAGATCCGGGGCAGGATCCAGGCGTCGGATTTGGCGGCGAGAATGTATCCGGCCCGCCGGTCCATCTGCGAGAAGTCCCAACGGTCCGGCTCGGGCCACGCGGGAGTGCTGTGGCCATAAGGGTCTTCTCCGCAGTTGGTCTGGAAGTTGAAGACGTCCAGGCCAATGGCGGCCATCTGCCGGTAGTAGTGCTCGCTGGGGGCGTAGGTGGCGAAGAGCGGCTTCGTGTAGGGGTTGCCGTTGACGAAAAAAGTCGGCCGCCCCCCGTGGAGGCGTACTTCGGTCAAGGGCCCCGGAACGACCTCCTGTGCGCCGTCGTTGCCGGCCACGGCCGCCAGCGGCAGGAAGAGCCATCCCGCGAGGATCGGTGCGACGCTTCTCGAACACAACATGATTTTGCGCCCCTCGTGCCCCGGACCGGCTCCGCGCCTCCCCAGTCGATCAAGCGGCCGTTGGCGTGACCACCACGATCTCGTGAACGTCCTTGCACAGCAGCCTTACGGTGTCGCCTTCGACGGCCAGCAGTTCCGTGTCAGGGTTGTAAGGCCGGACCGACGCAAAGGGGACGTGGATCTTCAGCGTGGCGTAGTACACCGGCGCCTCCTCCATGCGCAGGGACGGGCGTATCGGCCGGTTCAGCTGGGGTAGTGTCGTGGATTGATGAATGGCGTTGAATCCCATCAGATGGACCAGGTACTGCCGGTCCTTGATGAATACCGCCGACTCCACGTTCAACGGTGCCTCGACCTCGATGGGCGGCACGAAGCCCGACGCCCGCACGGCGTTGCGCAACAACAGCCGGTGCTCGGGCAATTCGTGCGTCCCCGCGTAGGCCGCATCCACTCCGCAGGGGAAGTAGATGGCCTTGCCCTTGCCGAAACGATTCTCGAAGACGGCGTGGCCCACGCGCACGTGAGGCGGGTGCATCGAATGGGAAAAAAACTGCTCGGGCACTCGGCACCGGTAGAACGAGTCGTGGAGGTCACCGTACCCCTTCGCGGTGGTGGGGCGCACCCGATTCACCGGACCGAGGGTCAGGATGTAGCACTCGGGGTCAATGTCCGCGCCGAGGGGGCCCGGAATGTTGCGAAGGTAGCAGGCGTCGCAGTCCAGCGCTCCCTCGTAGTGAAGACCCAATACCTCGGCCAGCCGGAAATCGGGCAACCGCTCTCCCCATTCGTCGCAGAGGCCGGCATCGCGCGTGGCGATGAGGGTGCCGCCCTCATGAACGTAAGCGGTGAGCAACCGGACCTCCTCGTCGGACAGAATGGCCGTGTTGGGCAGCACGACGACGGGAAATCGGGCGAGCTCCTCGGCCGACACGGTCTCATCGAACAGGAACCGCACGCCCGCATGGTTCTCCGTGCAGGCCTTGTAGGCGCCCATTACCGGCTGCTGAAACCGTTGCTGACGATCCCTTCCGTAGAAATCACGAGCCCTGCACGAATAGTACAGGCCCACGTGATTCACCGGCTCGCCTCCCAGATACGGCCGCTTCCGCTCCGCCTCGGCGAAGATCTCCTCCAGCAGGCGATAGGCGCAGGGGTCGATCCGTCCATCGTGGAACGGCTGGTCGATGAGCATGCAGTTGGCGCCCCAACACATGGACGTGAAGAGCTCCCAGCGCAACTGCTGGCGCGGCTTGGTAGTGAAATCGGTGACGCGGTTCATCCGCCACGAGACCACCTCCATGGGGCGCGCGGGGTCGAGGGAGTACACGTAGCGCGTGGCCAGGCCCGGGTACAGGGTGCCCAGCATGGGCGTGTAGGTCTCGACGGTGCCGATGTCGCTGGGCCGGGTGTGGCGCACGGGACGCTGTCCGGGGCGCCAGTCGAAGCCGGGGGCCGCGTGGTAGTTGAGAAGTACCGGGATATCGGGGCGGTGCCGCTTCGCCGCGTCCCGCAGGCGACGCATGAAGCGCTCGACGCTCCAGTAACGGAAATCCAGAAACCGACGCCACGTCTCGTCCCACGTGGGTTCGCGAGGCAGTTCCTTCCCCGTCTCCTCGCGAAAGAGGCGGCGACAAGTGTCGCAATAGCAGGACAGTCCGCCAAAATCGAGGTTGAACATGTCCAGGTGGAACCCCGAGACGGGGTACGCCGACGCGATCTCCTCGATCATGGCCTCGGCCATGTCGGCATACCCGCTGTTGTGACAGACCGATTGCCACCGCGCGTGGCCGTCGTTCGTCACCGTGTCGCAGGCGGGCTGGCCGTCGGGGCCGAGAAGGCGCCACTCCGGATGCTCCTCGCAGGCATGGTTGTCCCAGATGGCGCTCAAGTAGGCCGACATGAGCACGCCGTGACGCCGACCCGCTTCCAGGAACTCTGCCAACAGGTCGCGGTTTCCGATATTGGGGTGTTTGTAGCCGACTCGGGTGTTGTAGTAGGCGTGGCCGTAGGTGTCCTTGGCAAAGACGACCATGCCCTTGCAGCCCGTGGCCGCCACCTGCGATACGATGGCTTCCGCGTCGAAATCCGCCAGGATGGAAGGATCCCACGCCGGACAATGCATATCCAGATGGATCTTGCACAACGCTTCCGTGTACGGATGGCGGACGATTGCTCCCTCCGGCGAGCCAACCGCCTGAAAGACTGTCGTCACTGGATTGCGCGCTCCCGAAGTATACTTCCCCCCGAAGGCCCGTCCCGCGCTTCAGGAACCGACTCCTTCGGTGTCCCCATTATAAAGTAAACGCTTACCTTATGCAAGACGCCGCCGGGACAAACGGACCGAGGTCCCGCGCCGACCGGGGGGAACCAGGTGCCGACATCTCCTCCCGCAGAAAGGGGGGAGACGCGAACCGGGGGGCGGGGCTTGACTTAGGTAAGCGCTTTCTTCTAGGATGGGAACCACGACACAATCCGGTTGTTCCAACGCCGTTGACCGCCGCGCGCGGACGACGGCGCCGCCGGGCGGGCCGACAGGCAGGACCGGGACATCCCCGACGAGAGGAGGTGCGGCGGTGGTGGCGAGGCACCGGGACAGGGTTCGAAGCTCGGGCGGTCTTTCCGGCTCCCTTCGGGCTTTCCTCCGCGGATTTTCGTTCGTCCCGAGTCCGAGGCGGGGGAGGGGAGGCAGCTGCCGAGGGGGCGTCCTCGGGGCCGCGATGTCCGTGGCCGCGGCGGTCTCGGCTCTCGCCGGCGTGCCCGGACCGGTGACGACGGTCGAGGAATGGAACGGGCTGCCCACCTTCATGGTGAACGGCCGGCCTCACATGTCAACGAGTTTCGAGACCTATGTGCCCGAAGAGTTCCCGCTCGGCGCAGCCTCGCTGCTGCCCGGCCAGAACGCCGTGCGCATCGAGCTGGTGCAATACCACCGCATCTAGTGCGGCCCCGACGCCTCCTTCGCGCTGGGGTCGTATATCGACCGGGCCAATTCCGGCGCGGTGCTTCGCTCGGGCGAGGGTATTTCGGGGCCGCAGGGCTTTCTCGAGGGGCTGGCCGCGGCCGCCGCCACCGGCTCGGGGATCGAGATC
>CAYVOE010000027.1:11501-21680 GCA_964452795.1 uncultured Nitrospiraceae bacterium | reverse complement strand
CTTCGCCGTTGGTGGCGAGGACGGTAAAGGCTCCAACGACGCGCCGCAGGGCGTCGATGATGGACTCGTGGAAGAGAGCTCGTTTCGAGCGCGCCACGAGCTGGATGATGACCTCGCTGTCGGTGCTCGAATGGAAGATGGCGCCCTCCTGCTCGAGCTCCTCGCGCAGGCGGTCGGCGTTCACCAGGTTTCCGTTGTGGGCCAGGGCGATGGAGCCCCGGGCATAGTCCGCCGTGAGAGGCTGGACGTTCTTGAGCACGCTGGTGCCGAAGGTCGAGTAGCGCACGTGTCCGATGGCGAGGTCGCCCTTGAGGGGCGCCAGCTTGTGGGGCTTGAACACGTCGGCCACGAGCCCGCAGCCGCGATGGGCAATGAGCTGGCCGCTGTTTGAAGAGACGATGCCGGCGCCCTCCTGACCCCGGTGCTGAAGCGCGTACAGGCCCAGGTAGGTCAGCTTCGCCGCTTCCGGATGGCCCAGCACGCCGAAGACGCCGCACTCTTCGTGAAGCCGGTCTCCGTCGTCGGCCCGGAAGGGGTGATGGGGTTCGGGTCGGGTGGATTCGCCGCTGTCGGAATCGTCACATGCGGCGCAAGCGCCCTTCGAAGGAATATCTGCGGTGGACATAGCTCAGAAATCTGCCTTCCCCGTCAGCCTGCGATAGGCTTCGACGTACTTCTCGCGCGTTTTCTCGACCACCTCGTCCGGAAGGGGAGGCGGCGGCGAGTTCTTATCCCAACCCGTGGTCTCCAGCCAATCTCGAACGTACTGCTTGTCGTAACTGGGCTGGCCCCGGCCCGGCGCGTATTGGTCGGCCGGCCAGAACCGGGACGAATCCGGCGTGAGGATCTCGTCGGCCAGCACAAGCTCGCCTCCGCGCGTGCCGAATTCAAACTTGGTGTCGGCGAGGAGGATGCCCCGAGCCTCCGCAATTTCCCGCCCTCGCGCGTAGACGGCCAGGGCCGCGTTCGCCGCGGCTTCGGCCCAATCCCGGCCGATGATCTCCGCCGCCTCTTCGGGCGCGATATTGATGTCGTGGCCGTCAACGGCCTTGGTGGCGGGGGTGAAAATCGGCTGTTCCAACCTACTGCTTTCAACAAGTCCCGGGGGCAGTTTTATGCCGCAAACCGTTCCGGAGGAACGATATTCCTTCCATCCGCTTCCGGCGAGATACCCGCGGATCACGAACTCGACGGGGAACATGTCGACCTTGTGCACCAGCATGGACCGCCCTTCGAACTGGGCGGGGTCGGCCCGGAATTCGTCGGGGAAGTCGGCCAGGTCGGCCGAGATCAGGTGGTTGCGGACCCGATCGGTCATCTGTTCGAACCAGAACAGAGACATCTGGGTGAGGATCTTGCCCTTGTCGGGAATGCCCACGGGGTTGACCCAGTCGAAGGCCGAGATGCGGTCGGTGGCCACGATCACCAGCCGGTCGCCGAGGTCGTACAGGTCGCGCACCTTCCCGCGGGACGTGGGGGCCCGTCCCGGCAGCGAGGTTTCGCAGATGGCAACACCACTCATTCGGGCTTTTCTCCCCTTGCCTTGTTTGTGCCCGCTCTACCGGTCTGTGGCCGCGGGATTTTCATTATTCGAAGAATGTGCCCTGCAGATGGGGCTTGTTGATTTCCAGCAACTCGTCCAGCAGCTTCCGCGACTGCGAAGCGTCGGGCATGAGCGGGTTCTCGAGCATGGCCTGGAAGGCCTTCTCGCGGTCGCCGGTCACGGCCGCCTCGACGGTAAGCGTCTCGTAGGCCTTGATCTGCTGCATCAGGCCCCGGATGGGCGGCTCGGGGGCCGTCTGGGGTATGGCGGTGGCGCCGTCGCGGCCGATGAGGGCGGTGACCTCCACCGAGGCGTCGGCGTCGAAGGTGGGCACGGCGCCGTTGTTGCGGCAGCACACCACCTGGGGCGAGCCCGTATCGTTCTCGATGGCCTCGATGAGATGGAACGCGGCCGTGGAGTAGTGGGCGCCGCCCCGCTTCGAGAGCTCTTCCGGCTTTTCCTTCAATTCCGGCTGCCGGTACTTCTCGAACAGGGACTGCTCGATCTCGACCACTTCCTCGCCGCGGGTCTTGTCCTTGCTCCGCAGATGCTCCATCACGGCGTCGTTGGCGTAGAAATACTGCAGGTAAGGGTTGCAGATCATGCCCAGGCTCTTCATGGCCTCGCGCATGCTCTCGGCCACCTTCTCGACGGGCCATTCCTCGTCGGCCTTCTCGAGGGCCGATTGAAGGGCCTCGGCGGTGACGTCGCGGTCGCCGACCCGGACGCCCCGGACCCAGGACAGGTGGTTCAGCCCCACGTAGTCGAGGCGCACGTCCTCGATGGCGCAGCCCGTGCGCTCCACGACCTCCATCACCATGCCGATGGGGATATTGCACAGGCCCACGCTGATGACGTTGCTGTGCTTGATGAGGGCTTCCGTGATTATGCCGGAGGGGTTGGTGAAATTGACCAGGACCGCGTCCGGCTCGGACACCTCTTCCATGGTCCGGGCGATGTGAAGGACGGGGGGGATGGTCCGGAGGGCGCAGGCGAACCCGCCCACGCCGGTGGTCTCCTGACCCACAATGCCGTAGCGCAGACCGAGCTTTTCGTCCGCGATGCGGGCGCCGATGCCGCCGACCCGTAGCTGGGTCACCACGTAGCGGGCGTCGCGCAGGGCCTCCCGGAGGTCTCCGGTGGCGTGGACCGTAAAGGGGTTGCCGTTTTTCTCGGCCATCCGTCCGGCCAGCCCCGCCGTTACTTCCAGGCGGGCGGCGTCGGGGTCTTGCATCCAGACCTCGGTCACCGGGATGCGGTCCAGTCGCGAGAACAGCCCGTCCACCAGTTCCGGCGTGTAGGAACTCCCTCCTCCGACGACAGCGATCTTCATGGCCTCTCCTGGCAAATGCAGCTACCGCGCAAAGGCCCCGCGCTCCACGATCTGAATCGGTGGTAGAGATCCGTTTTCGGTGAGGGTCGCCCAAGCGCTTGAACAAGACCTGCGGATCATACTTGACGGGCCGTCGTGAGTCAACGGACCGAGGCTTGGCGGAGGCGGTCAAGCCACTGAGAGCTCGGAATTCAGCGCACCTTACTGGTATCGCCGGAATTCGCGGGGGCTGCGGCCGAAGTGCTGACGGAACCGGCGCGCGAAGTAGTTGCTGTCGGTGAAGCCCACCGCGTAGGCGGCCTGGGTGACCGACACGTGGGGGTCTTCCAGGAGGGAAAGGGACTTCTGGAGCCGCTGCTGGTTGACGTAGGCCACCGGCGATACGCCGTAGCAGCGCCGGAACGCCCGGGCCAGCGAGGCCTTCGACATGCAGGCCTCCCGAGCCAGGATGTCGAGGGTCAAGGGCTCGTGGTAGTGGGATTCGATGAACGAAAGCACGCGGGACAACCGGAGGATGGCCGGGTCCACGCCCTGTCCCTGATTCGCGTACTGCCGAGCCAGGTAGGCGGCCAGGAGCGTGAAATGGGCCCGTATTACCGTCTGGAACCCGGTGCGCTGCTGTTCGTACTCCTCTTCGAGGGCGGCGAGCAGGTCGTTTACGTAATACATCTGCTCTTTCGTCAGGCGGAGGCGGCTCTGGAGTTCCTGCTTGCCCCGGAGGAGCGGCTCGAGCCGGAACAGGGCGTGGAATCCCGGCAGCCGGCTGAGGTCCGCCGAGTCGTCCGGGAAGAGGCGGGGATCGAACCCGATGTTGAAGATGTCGAGCCCCTCCATGTCCTCGTAGGCGTGGTAGTGGTCCGGCATCACCACGAACACGTCGCCGGCCATGACGGGGAAGCGCCGCCCTTCGAGCAGGTGCACGGCGCGGCCGTGTCGGACCACCACCAACTCCATGAACTCATGGGAGTGGAGTTCGAAGGAGCGCTCCGGGAACACGCTGCGTTGAACGTGGAATCGGAAACCCGGGCACCGGCTCAATTCCTGGAACGTGTAGCGCATGTCCGGGATTATGCGCGGAACCCGGGCCGGAGTCAACGAGGGGGCGTCAAAGTGCACATTTTGTGCGGGTTCTCTGGCCTGGAATGAGGCAATCTACCGCCGACTTTGCGGCGTCGGAATTTGTAAATACTTGGTATTAAAGGGCATAATAAGATGGATACACTCGTGAGAACCGGTTGCTCCTTTTCCAAATCCTGAGAAGATTGTCTCTATAGATCGCGTCGATCGTTAAGGACGCAAGTCGGGAAATGGGGTAGAGTTCCTGCGTCGGTCGGAGAGGCCGAGCGGTGCGGGGCCCAGGTTTCCGGGAAGGCGTGCCCGGGAACGCGACGCCGGCCCGCGCGAGGATTTATGAGATTCGTGAAGGGTCACGCCATCCACGGGGAGGTAACCATGCAAAGAAGGCACGGCTTCACCTTGATTGAGCTGCTGGTGGTCATCGCCATCATCGGCATCCTGGCCGCCATATTGCTGCCGGCGCTCGCCCGGGCGCGAGAAGCCGCCAACCGGGCATCCTGTCAGAACAACCTCAAGCAGTGGGGCGTCATCTTCAAGATGTTCGCCAGCGAGAACAGGGGCAAGTTCCCGGGCCAGACCAACCTGGACATCCGGGGATGGAGCCCGTGGTTCGGCGTCAACAGCCGGGAGCTTTATCCCGAGTACTGGAGCGATCCGAACATCGCCATCTGCCCGTCCGATTCGCGGGCCGACTGGGGCAACAGCCTCTGGGGCGTTCCGCTGCCCGGTCTGCCCGAGCAGGATCTGGGGAAGATGCTGGACCGGATTAACGGGCCCAACCCCACGGGCAACGAACTGTGCCGCCACACCCTGCTGTCTTTCCCGTACTCCTACATCTACAACCCCTACGCGGTGCGGACGGGCAGCCAGTTCTTCGAGGTCTTCGTCGTCTGCGGGGGGACGCCCTGGCATGACCTCAACGCCGACCCCTTCGCTGCGAGCAACGTGTCCGCCTGGTTCGCCAACCCCGACATCGAAATCTCCGGATGCCCCCCGCACTGGGACGCCGTAGTGGGATGGCGCGACCAGGGACAGGTGGACATTACGGAAGCGCTGATCAACCGACATAGCTGGGTCCGCGCCACCGGGTTCCGCGACGACGACGGGGCTCCGTTGCCGTCGACCTATCACCGGTTGAAGGAAGGCATCGAGCGGTTCTTCATCACCGACATCAACAATCCCGCCGCGGGCGCCATGTCCCAGAGCACGCTGCCGATCATGTGGGACGCCTGGGCGAACGCGAGCCCCGACGTCCACAACGGCCAGGAAGGCATTGCCTACTTCAACCATATTCCGGGCGGCTCGAACGTGCTGTACATGGACGGGCACGCCGAGTTCGTGAAGTACCAGGCGAGGAAATTCCCGGCGGGTCCCACAACGGGCCTGGGCGCCGAACTGCCCAAGTGGCTGCACCACATCGGTGGTCAGGGTTGATTTCGTAATCCTCAGAGTTAAGTAGACTTGCGGAGCGGGCGGCGGCATCGTCGATGAGGCGATGCCGGCCGCGCCGCGCCCGCCCCGGGGCATAGGAGAGCTATGAGTCTTGCGATGTGTATCGTGGCGGCGTTGGGAGTTGTCGGCGCCGGCCAGGTCTGCCCGAACGGAGACTTTTCGGACGGGCTCGAACACTGGCGTTTCGTGCGCGGCGCCGAAGAGGCCGTGCGCGTGGTGGAGGTCGACGGGCAGCCCTTCCGACACGCCCTCGAGATCGATGCCCGCCTCGCGCCCCGCACCCAGGTTCAGACCGAGCCTTTCGCGGTCGAGCAATTGCAGCCCTATCGGCTGAGCGCGTGGGTCGAGGGCATTCGTGGCGAGCAGGGCTGGAGCCTCCACCTGACCTGGCACGACGCCGAGGACCGGCAGCTCGCATACGAGTACGCCCACGTAACCCCTATGGTCGTGGGCGAGTGGATCGAATATGCCTTCGACGCCGTCTCTCCGGAGGGAGCGGTGACGGCGCGGATCAACGCCGAGCTGCCCGACGGCTGGGCCTGCCGCATTGCCGACGTCCGCCTGACGCCGCGCGAACCCATCGGCACGCGCCTCGCCATCGACCTGATGCCCGAGCCCGCGACGGCGGAGGGCGCCGAACTTGTGGTACGGATCGAGAACCGCGGCGATACGGTGCTCGAGGAGGGGCGCATCGAGATCGCGTTGCCGGAAGGGATCTCCACAAGCGACGCACGCGAGTTCACCGGCATTCGACTGTCGTTCGGGCAGGCTTTCACGGCCCGGCTTTGGATGGAGGGGCAGCCTGCTCGGTCCGACGAGCCGATCCGCTGCACCGTAACGGGACGAGCGGACGGCGAGGCGGTGACGCTGACGCAGAAGGCGTTTCCCTTCATGACGACGGCGCGGGAGGTGGTGACATCCACCGAGGAATTGCCCGCTCCCCAGGACCGGGACATGGACATCCTTCTCGGCTGCTACTACTTCCCGGTGATGCTCGACTGGGACCGCATGGGCTGGGGTGTGCGCCGGGTGGATTACCTCGAGCCCAAACTCGGGTACTACGACGAGGCCCGGCCCGAGGTGGCGGACTGGCACATCTACTGGGCCCTCGAACACGGCATTTCCTTCTTCGTGTTCGACTGGTATTACAACCAGGGCATGGACTACTTGAACGACGCGCTTGAGGAAGGTTTCTTGAAGAGCCGGTTCGCCGATCGCATGCAGTTCTGCATCGACTGGTGTAATGAAGGGCACTGCGGCCAGTTCAAGCCCGTGGACTTCGGAATGCCCGCCCTCGAGTCGTTCATGACCACGCTGTGCGAGCGCTATTTGCATCTGCCGAACTATCTGCGGGTCGACGGCAAGCCGGTGGTGCTGATCCACGTGCCGCTGAAGATCATCAACGCCCACGGCGGCTGGGAGGGCGGACGAAAGGCCCTCGAAGGCATGCGCGACGTCGCCCGCCGGTACGGCCACCCCGGCGTGTATTTCGTGGCGGTCCAGAACAATCTGCCTCACCTGGTGGACTACCAGAAGGCCGGGTTCGACGCCGTCACCTCGTACGCCTACGGGTTCCGCGACCAAAGCTTCGACCGCGAGACCCGGGCGCTGTCCTATGCGCCGTTGATCCCGCGCCACCACGAGTGTTTCGACATCGCGCAGGAGGAGGCCCATACACGGGGGCTCGACTACATCCCCACGGCCTGGGTGGGCTGGGACGACGCGGCCCGCAGCCGCGAACGGGCGGTCCGTACGGAAGGCAACACGCCCGGCGCGTTCCGGCGCGCCCTCGAGGCCCTGCCCCGGTACGTCGAGTCCGACACGCGCCTGGCCCTGTTCGAGTCGTGGAACGAGTGGGGCGAAGGCGGCCAGGCGGAACCGGGTCAACCCTACGGCTTCGGCCGGCTCAGCGCCGTTCGCGACGTGCTCACCCGCGACCGAGGCCCGTACGACATCGCCGTGCCTCGTCCCGAGGACGTGGCGGGGTTCCAGACCGACGTCACTTGGGCGGACGTGCACGGCGACTACCTGTGCCGGTACGCGCGCACGCTCGGCCTGGAAAAGGGCCTCACCCTCGAGTTCGAGGGGGTATCGGACCTGCACCTGCCCGGCGGGTCCCAGATCCGGGACATCCGCTTCGCGGACGGCTGCCAAATCGTCGAGACGACGGGCGCGGATCCCGTGCTCTTCGGTCCGCCCTGCATGAACCTGCCGGCGAGCGAAGTCGCCTCGGTTACGGTTCGCATGCGCGCCACGGCCGGCGAACGGATGCAGCTCTTCTGGCAGCGGGAGGAAGATACCGTCTGGGACGAGACCGCCTCGATAGAGCTTCCCCTGATAGCCGACGGCGCCTTCCACGAATACACCTTTGATTTGGAAGGGCACCCGCACTGGGAAGGAATCGTCCGGCAGTTTCGGTTCGACCCCACCGATGCGGCCGGAGAAGTGGCCATCGACCGGTTCGCGACCGAGAAATGACCGGCGGCGCGGGGGAGAGGGGAGACAGGCGCGGAGCACATCGGCGACAACCGAATCAAGCATCCTGAACTTTAGCACGAGCCGCCATAAACTAGGATAGAATCGATTGACGTACCAGGACTACTACGACCGAGTGTGGGGCTGCTGGCTGGGGAAGTGCCTTGCCGGCACCATCGGCACGCCCTACGAGGGCATGAAGCAACTCCTATCCATCGAGTTTCATCCGCGCATGATCGAGAACATGCTGCCCAACGACGACCTCGATCTGCAGGTGTTGTGGCTCGACGTGCTTGAGCGCAAGGGCGAGCACGTGACTTCGGACGACCTCGCCGAGGCCTTCGCCACGCGCTGTCCCTACGCCCCCGGCGAATACGCCATCTTCAAGAAGAACTACCGCCGCGGCATCCGGCCTCCGACGAGCGGCTCCTTCAACAACGACTACTACATTCAGGGCATGGGCAGCCCGATCCGGTCGGAGATCTGGGCCTGCGTCATCCCCGGCAACCCCGAGTTGGCGGCCGAATACGCCGAGAAGGACGCGGTGCTCGACCACGCGGGCGAATCGGTCTATGCCGAGCGGTTTCTCGCCGCCCTCGAGTCCGCCGCCTTCGTCGAGAGCGATTGGGACCGCCTCTACGACATCGGGCTGGCCCAGGTGCCGCGCTCGAGCCGGTTGTACCGCCTGATCTCGGACGTCCGCCGCTGGTGCGCCCGAGACGACGACTGGCGGATGGTGCGCAGCCGCATCATCCGCGACTACGGACACCCCGACTGCACCAACCTGTTTCAAAACATCGGGATCACCCTGCTGGCCCTCCATTTCGGCCGGGGCGACCTCATCGAGACCAGCATCGTCGCCCTCAATTGCGGATTCGACACGGACTGCACCTGCGCCACGGCGGGCGCCATCCTCGGCATTCTTCAGGGGGCGCGCCGCATCCGCGCCGATCACGGTTTTGATGACCTCGACTTCGTGCTCGGCGTAGACGCGCCGCGTCGGTCGACGCGCATCGGCGATCTCGCCGAAGACACCTGCCGCGTGGGCCTGCACTTCGCCGGCACCGTCAACCGCGCCGTGTCGATTACCGGGGCGCCGGACCGGACGCCGCTCCCGATCGAGCCGCCCGCGCCCTTTGCCTTCGCCGTCGAATACCACGGACGACCGGCGGCGGGGCCCGGGGACGTCGTCGGGGTCACCCTCCGCATCGCCAACCGGACCGACCGAGCCGTCGCCGGCTCCGTATCGGTGGAAGGACCCTCCGGCTGGCGCATTGCGCCGGAATCGCGGATTCCCGTAGACCTCCCCGCTCGGGGCACGGCGTCCTGCTTCCTCTCGATCGAAGCGCCCGAGGATCCCGATCGGCTTCCGGAACGCAACGAGTTCCGCGTGAGCCTCTCGACGGAAGGACATCCCGCCGCCGAGTACCGGTTCGGCGTCGTCGGCGCCGCCCTGTGGGAGGTCTTCGGACCTTTCTGGGAGAACGTCGTTGAAGTCCCGCCGCTCGGGCCGGGCGAGTCCTACATGGGGCATGTGGCCCAGGGGAACTCCGACGAATCCACCGACCGGCTCCGCACCTACCACCTCAACACGGTGGCGTCCCTCGACCGGGCCTATCTGCCGCTGCCCGAAGAGAGAAACGGCGGCGCGACGACGGACGTGGCGTACGAAGGCCGCGTCGTGAGCGTCTACGAGGACAAGTTCTCCGTCAACGATCTGGTGGGGTTCGAGGGCCCCTGCGTGGTCTATGCCGTGCGCCGGTTCGAATCGCCGGAGGACCGCACGGTCATGGCCCTCATCGGCCACACGGACGCCTTCGTGCTGTGGGTGAACGGCCGCGAGATTGCCCGGCGCGACACGGTGGACTGGTGGACCGCCGAGAACGTTCACGTTTCGGGAGTCGAACTTCGCCGCGGAAGCAACACGGTGGTCGTACGCCTCGTCCGCCGATCGGCCCGGGCCGATTTCAGCCTCGTCTTCGCCAAAGGCGTGTGCCAGGACCACTACGACGATTTCGTTTCGCTTCGGCCCGCGACGGCGGAAGCGGAGCTCGAAGGTCCGCAGCCCGAGGAGCCGGCGACCGCGGCAACCGCCGACGGCGCCCGATAGCCCGAGCCGTTTTTGCGGCCGCGGCAGCAAGATTGACATTGGGGGAGGAAACCCGTAGAATCCCCGAGTCTTGCGTGCAGCCCAACGGGCCGCGCGGACAATCCACGCTCATGTCCGGCTTCGCGCCGGTCATTTCGGCGCAGCAGGCCGAGGCGAACGCAGCTGCGCCAGCCACGCCGGCAAGCTCCC
>CAYVOE010000027.1:0-11491 GCA_964452795.1 uncultured Nitrospiraceae bacterium | reverse complement strand
CCGGCTTCGCGCCGGTCATTTCGGCGTCCCCATCGTCTAGTCTGGCCTAGGACACCGCCCTTTCACGGCGGCGACAGGGGTTCAAATCCCCTTGGGGACGCCACTCTTTTTTCTTCCGCGTCCGTTTCTCTTTTCCATCCCGCAGAGTCGCATTCGCGATTGACACGTCGAGGTATGTCTGTTAGCATTCGTTCGCTTGTCACCGCATAACTGTTCATTTGGGACAGTTTGTGCTTTCTCGGCCGTCGCCGGTACGGGCGGAAAGCCCGGAGAAAAGGAGGCCGCAATGGGCCGAAGCGGTAACCGCGGGGGAGTCGTGGCGGGGGTGGTCGTGGCGCTGTGGTGTCTGGTGCCCGGAGCGGCCGGAGCCCAGGAGCGCATGGACCGATACTACGCTCACGATACGGTCGAAGACGAGCACGGGGTCATCGCGCCGTGGTATACCGGCATGAACGGCCAGTTCGACTGGCGGGTGCGCATCGCGGGGGAGACGCTGAAGCGGTACCCCTGGACGCAACCCGGCGAGGCGGTGGCGGTGGTGCCCCACTACTTCTTCAACGGCACGTGGAGCATCGCCCCCGACGGAACGATCGGCATCCCGGAGCTCAACGACTGGAACAACGGCGACCAATCGCAACGGATCGCGTTCATCCTGTCCGGACTGGTGGACTACTACCGCTACACGGGAGACGCCGCGGCCCTGGGCCTCATCACCGTCCTGGGGAACGCCTTCCTCGACCACTGCCTGACGCCCGCGGACCATCCCTGGCCCCGGTTCCCCGTCAGCGTGCCGGTCAAGGGCGTGCCCTACGGCGATTGTAGTCCCGAGGGTTACATTCAGACCGACATCGCCGCGGAGGTGGGCCTGGCCCTGCTAAAGGCCTACCAGGTGGTTGGCGAGGAGCGCTGGCTCGAAGCCGCACGGCACTGGGGCGACCTCTTCGCGCAGTACGAGGGGACGGGTCCCCAGGACACGCCCTGGAGCCGGTACGCCAACCCCGAAGCGGTGCCGTGGTCGGACCTGATGACCGGCGGCGTGACCTATATCCTGTTCTTCCTCGACGAGCTGATCCGGCTGGGGTACACGGGGCCGAACGGCCAGATAGTCGAGGCCCGGGATGCCGGCCTGGCCTACCTGCGCGACGAGCTCCTGCCTCAGTGGACGCGGCCGGACGTGTGGGGCCGCAATTTCTGGGACTGGGAATGCTACGTCCAGTGCGAGTATGTGACCACCTTCCCGTGCCGGTACATGATGGCCTATCCCGATCGGTTTCCGAACTGGCGCAACGACGTGAGGAACATCGCCAATCTCTTCCTGAACCACACGGGCGTGGCCCTTTCGTCGAACGCCCAGGTGTACAGCGGGGCCTGGGCCTATCCCGAGTCGTCGGGCTGCTGCGGTCGATCCCTGTGGTATCCGCCCATGGAAGTCTCGACGGTATACGCCGAGTACGGCGTTCGGGCCGACAGCGCGTGGGCGCGGGAAATGGCACGGCGCCAGCAGATTCTGGCCACTTACGGCGAGAAGGAGAAGGGACTCGTCGAGGACAACATCGACGGCGGCGCCATCGTGGCGGCGTCGTGGTTCAAGATCACCCACCCCATGGCGCTCAAGCACATTCTGGGCACCATGGGCTGGCTTCCGGAGGTGCAGGGCGCCAACCGCGAGAACCACATTATGCGGTCTACCGCCGTGGTCCGGCACATGGAGTACGACGCGGGCGCCGTGCGGTATACCACCTATGATGCGCCTGAGAACACGACGGAGGTGTTGCGCCTTGCCTTCGCCCCCACGCGCGTAACGGCCGGCGGGCATGGGCTGGATCGGCGGGAAAGCCTCGACGCGAACGGGTACACGGTCAAACCCCTGCCGGGCGGCGACTGCATCGTGGGCGTTCGCCACGACGGCGCCACCGAGGTGGTCGTCGAAGGCGAGGACGTGCAGCGCGTGGCGGAGGCGGAGGACCTGAACCGAGAGGGCGACTGGCGAACGGTGCGGGAGGAATCGGCCCGCGGCGGCGCCCTCGTCGCCGCATCGTCGACTGGAGCGGCCCTGACGTTCCGGTTCACAGGGAACCAGGTGCGCGTGATCGGACGTTACGCGCCCGACGGCGGCCGGGCCGATGTCTACCTCGACGGGGAGAAGCAGCTTGTGCCGGTGGACTGCTGGAGTCCCGCGGTGCGCGACCGGCAGGTGTTGTACTACTGCAACGGCCTGGAGAATACGGAGCACGAACTCAAGCTCGTGGCGCGCGGTGAGGGGAACCCCATCGCGCCGGGGACCACGCTCTACGTGGACGCGGTCCAGTGGTCCGACGCCACGGGCGACAGCGGATACGGCTCCGGCGGAGGTCCGAAAGACGCCCAGCGCTGGGTCTTCGGCTACGCGGGTCGGGAACCCTTGGTCGACAGCGAAGGCCGGCCGTGGCACAATGGCGCCGAGTTCGTCGTGCGCCTGGGCGATATGGCCGATTCCGTGGCGGGGTCGTGGTGGACCGAGCCCCGGGCGGATAGCATTGAGAACACGCCCGATCCCGACCTCTACACGTACGGGATCCACGGCAGCCGCATGTGGGTCTACGTGACGGTGGGCCCCGGGACCTACCACGCGCGGCTGAAGCTCGCGGAGACGCGCGACGCGCCGCCGCTGAAGCGGGCCATGGACGTGGGCATCAACGGCGAGTGGAAACTTCGAGGACTCGACGTAGAGGCAACAGCCGGAGGCCTCCGACGGGCCGTCGACCTCGTGTTCAACGGGATCGAGCCGCGCCACGGCGTCATCGCCATCGAATTGCGGGGTCAGCCCCACGGCGAGGCCATCCTCCAGGCCCTCGAGGTGGCTCCGGGCGACGGCGGCCCGGGCGCCGAGGCCGTGTGCCTGCCAGAGGACATACTCGCCGAGCCCACGGCCGGACTTGAGAACCCCGGTTTCGAGTTCGGCACCTTTACCCTGGTCGGCCCTCGGGGACAGCGCGCCCGGGCGATCGGCTGGGAGGCGGAGGTCCTGAGCGAAGGCACCTGTTACGTCTGGGGAGAGTCGGCCTACGCGGCCCATCCCGACTGGGGCCTGCCCCGCTATCACACCGGCGCCCAGGCCTTGCGGACCCACACCGACGGCGCCGGCCACACCCGCGTGTGGCAGGAAGTGGCGGTCAAGCCCTCCACCCGGTACCGGGCGAGCGCGTGGGTGCACGGGTTCAGTCAGCGTGACAAGGGCTTCGGCACCCACGACACCGATTCGGCGGGCATCGTCATTGAAGAGCTCGACGAAGACGGGGAGGTGGTGGCGACCCATCCCAAGGCGGCCGTCACCGAGGCGACGGACGGCTACGTTCCGGTGAGCGCCTCCGTGACCACGTCTGAGGAAACGCGCCGCGTCCGGTTCATTCTGGATACGGTCATCGGCGGACATTACGCGGACGGCCACGTGACCTACGACGACTGCGAATGGGTGCAACTGGAAGACGCCGAGGACGAGGGTCGGCCCTGACGGCGGGGAGGGTGCGACGATGACGACGAGCCTGGATACATCCTCGAACTCAAGCGGCACGGCGGAGCTGGCGGCCCGCGTGCTGGCCATGGAACCCGTGTCCGCCATCCCCACGTGGCTGGTCAATTTCATGGACATGGATTACCAGGAGCGATGGGCGGGTGTTGAACCGGGAACCTACCGGCGCGAACCCGACGCGGTCCACCGGGCCTTTCTGCGCCGCGCCGGCGGCTGCTTCGTCGACCAGTACCTGGCGACCAACCCGTTGACGATGGAATCCCACGGCTTCGACCACGACACCATGCGGACCGCCACTACCGGCGCCTCCGAGGTCGTGCGGGACGGCATCGTCGTGGACTCGCCTGAAGCGGTGGTAGAACACCTCGAGCGGTGCGAGTTTCCCCGCATGGAGGCGGCCCTTGCCGCCGAGATCGACGAAGCGAGTGAAGCGGAACGCCTCCTGTCAATCGAGCGTGAGCTTCAGGCCGCGCTGGCCCCGGAACTGCTGAAGGTGCCCTACGGCGACGGCTTCGGCCACATGCCCTGTCTCCGCTACGGCGAGTACGGGTACGTGAACTACCTGACCGCCTTTGTGATGTATCCGGAGGTGATGGAGCGCGACTTTCGGCTTCAGGCCGATTTGGCGATCCGGCGGAACCGCGTCGGAGCCAAGGCCATCGTGGATGGCGGGCTGCCGCGGGTCCTGCGCCTGGACCACGACATGGCCGACTCGAACGGGACCCTCGTGGACGTGCGCGCCCTCGATGCCCTCTGGTTTCCCCATTTCGATCGCGCCCTCGAGCCCTACCGGGCCGCAGGCATCCGGCTGCTGTGGCATTGCGACGGCAACCTCATGGAGATGGTGCCCCGGCTCATCGAGTGCGGCATCGGCGGGTTTCAGGGCTTCCAGTACGAAGACGGAATGGACTACGTCCGCATCTGCCGAATGAAGGCGCGGGACGGCGGCCCTCTGATGATCTGGGGCGGCGTGTCGGTGACGCGGACGCTGCCCTTCGGCGCGCCCGACGACGTGCGCCGGGAAATCGACTGGTTGGTCGAGCACGCGCCCCCGGTGGGGTTTGTGCTGGGCACCAGCAGCAGCGTCACTCCCGGTGTGCCCTGGGAGAACCTGGACGCGTTGCTCGAAGGGTTTCGCTACTATCGGGAACGGCGGTAAGGGTTCGCCGCGGGCTCCGAAGACTAGGAATTCGACCGGCCCGCAGCGAGATCGGCTTCGCCGCGAATAAGCGGAAACTCGGTCATGGGCTCGCCGTTTTGCCGGGTCTCGGCGGGCACGTAGGTGATGGCGATGGCGCGCCGGGGACGGTCGCTGTGGTTCTGCCTCGTGGCGTGTATCGTGAGGCAGTGGTGCATCATGGCGTGGCCCGCGGGGACGTGTACCGGCACGGCCTTCGACTCGTCCACCTCGAGTCCGCGCAAGACTTCGTTTTCCTGAGACGGCGTATGAGAAACAAGCCCTTCGCGGTGGCTTCCGGGGATCACCCACATGCAGCCGTTGCTCTCGTCGGCATCGTCCAGGGCGAGCCACATGCTGACCGCCGCGGCCGGCTCGAACTGCCAGTAGCCGTTGTCCTGGTGCCACAGCACGCGGCTGCCGTGTCGGGGCGGCTTGTAGAGGGCCTGGTCTCCGTAGAGCCGAATCGAGGGCGTGCCGAGGAGGGCTTCCACGACGTCCACCACGTCCGGCCGCGTTTCGATGCGGTTGAACACCTCGTCGAGTCGGTAGCAGTTCAATACCTGAAGCACCGATTCCCGGGTCCCCGTCTGATTGTCCGACAGTCCGAGATCGCGGAAGGAGTCGGGCTTGTTCTCGCCGAGGACCAGGCGGCCGTAGGCCTGCCGCGCCTCCTCGAGCTCCTCCGGAGAGAGGACCGGGCCCAGGTAGATGTAACCGTCGCGATGGAACTGCTCGATCTGTTCGCGGCTCGGATGCACGGCGGAATCCTTTCGTAGGGCTCGGACGCGTGCCCATCAAACGCGACTGGGGTTCACTGCAAACGACCGTAACAGGACGCCCGTTTGGCTGTCAAGAGTCCGACGGCTGGTTCCTGCGCTGTTCTTCCTGCTTTCGGAGCCGGGCCACGGGGGTCTCGCGACGGGGCGGATCCTTCGAGTCGACGGCCTCCACCGCATCTGCCGGAGGAGGCGCTCCCGCGGCCTGCCGCACCTCGCGGTCCGGCGAGGTACGTACTTCATCGACGCATTCCGCGTAGTCGGCGGGGCGTATCTTCGAGCCGAAGTTGCGGGCGTAGATCTGGGTGTACTCGGCGCCGTAGTAGAGCACGCACCCGGTAAACCACACCCACACCATCACCACCACCAGCGAGCCGGCGGCCCCGTAACTGGAGGCCACGGCGGATCGTTCGATGTACAGGCTCAGGAGGAACTTGCCTAAGCCGAAGAGAAGGGCGGTGACGAGGGCCCCGATCCACACGTCTTTCCAGGCGATCTCGACGTCGGGAAGAAACTTGAAGATCAGCATGAACAGGAAGGTCACCAGGATCAACGAGATGGCGAAGTTCGCCACGGTGCCCAGCCACGAGTCGAGGCGCGACAGCAGGGCCGACGCCACCAGCGACGACAGCAACAGCAGCCCTACGGCCAGCACCATGCTGAAGGAGATGGCGCGCGCTCGCGCGAGGTTCCGCACCGTGCCTCCCGCGGACCGCTTCACCACCTGCACGCCCCAGATGCCGTTGAGGGCGGATTGCATCTGGACGAACAATCCCGTGGACCCGAGGAGGACGGTCACGATGCCGATGACCGTGGCGATGACGCCGGCCTTCTTGTTGTCGCTCGCGCTTTCGAGGGCCTGGTCGACGACCGTGGCGCCGGCCGGGCCGATCATCGTCTCCATCTGCTCCTTGAGCTCGGCCCGGGCCGATTCCTCGTCCACCACGATTCCGGCCACGGCGATGGCGACGACAAACAGGGGTGCGAGGGAGAAGAGGGTGTAGTATGCGAGGGCGGCGGCGAGCGTCATGGCGTCGTCGGTCCACCACTGTTTCGCGGATTTCAGGGGAACGTCAACGAGGAGGGCTTTGGCCATGCTCATGGGCGGTAGTCCTTGTGCGGCTGGAAGGGAACCGGCTTAACCGGCGCGATTGTTGGAACTCCATCCCCCTTTGTCCCGCCCCGACGCCATTATCCCCGACGCCGGCCCCGGCTGTCCAATTCCGCAAGGGCTCGGCGTGTCGCGGATGTGGTAAAGTGAGCTCCGCAACAATTTCCCGGAAGAAGGGGGAAAGGGGCTTACCTATGTCAAGCATTCTATGCCGGGCGGGCGTTGTCGCCGTGGTGCTGATGGCGGCCGCATGCTCGCCCCGCGTCAATATGAGCACGGCGGACCCTCCGGAGCCGATGAAGGCGCCGGAGGCGGAGGCGGCCGTGGAGCCGTCGCCGGTGCGGCCGTCGGACCCGGATTCGAAGGCCGAGACCTCCGGCCTGGGCGAGATTACGTTGCGTGTGGCGGCGCGATCGTGCGACGCCAAGATCGTGAAGGCGATGCTCGACGCGGGCGTCAACGTGGACGGCGCCGACGAGCAGGGCAACACGCCCCTGATGGAGTCCATGGTCTGCGAAAGCATCGAGGTCCCGCAGATCCTCCTGGACGCCGGGGCCGACGTGAACGCCCGGAACGCCCTGGGCCACACCGCGCTGATGAGCGCCGCCGAGTTCGGCAATGCGGACGTGGCCCGGCTGCTCGTCGCCCGCGGCGCCGACGTCAATCTGCGGAACCGGCACGGCGGAAGCGCCCTCCACGTGGCGGCGTACAACGGCCACCTGCCCGTGGTGCGCCTGCTCGTGGAAGCGGGCGCCGACCGGCAGGCGCGGGACGACCGCGAGCGCACGCCCCTCGACCTCGCCCAGGCGCAGGGACACGAGGAGATCGCGGCGTACCTGGAGGCAGCCGGTGCGCCCGCGTGAGTCCGACGCCGTGTTCGAATCCCTGCCGCTCGGGTCGGGTGCGCCCGCGGACCGATGCGTCCACTTCGGCGAATGCGGGGGCTGCGACGCGCAGGACGTGCCGTATACCCGCCAGCTCGAGGCCAAGGCGGCTGCCCTTGGCGAGTTGTTCGCCTCTTTCTGGGACCGGCCCGTAGCCGTGCGCCCCTCGCCGGTCCTGGCGTACTACCGAAACCGCGTCGACCTGGCCTTCGGACGGAAGTTCTATGATGAACCGCCGCCCCGAGACTTCGAGCGGGAGACGGTGTTGGGCTTCAAACGCAAGGGACGGTGGTACGCGCCGCTGGAGATCAGCGAGTGCCGCATCTTCTCACCCGAGCTTCCCGGTCTGCTGGATGGGGTCCGCGCCTGGGTGGCGCGACACAACCTCAAGGCCTACAACAGCCGGCGCGACGAGGGCTTCCTGCGGATCCTCCTGGTCCGGGAAGGCAAGCGCACCGGCGAACGCATGGTGGTGCTGACGACGCGGGACGAACCGGTCGATCCCGAAGGCTTCAGCGCGGCCGTTCGCGAGCGATACCCCGCCACCAGCGTGTATTGGGGCGTGTTCTCGGGAAAGGCCGAGATCACCGCGGCGGACCGCCTGGACCTTCTCTACGGAGCGGAGACCCTCGAGGAGCGCCTCCGGGTGCCGGACGGCTCCGAGGTCCGCGAATTGCGGTTCCTCCTGTCGCCCCTGAGCTTCTTCCAGACGAACACCCTCGCCACGGAAGTGCTCTACGGGCGCATCCGGGACTGGGTGAAGGAGCGGCCGCCGCGGGTGCTCTACGACCTCTACGGCGGGTCGGGCGGCATCGCCTTCTCGTGCGCGGACCTCGTCGAGCGGGTCGTGTCGGTCGAAAGTTTTGAGCCGGCCTCGCTAGACGGCGTGCGCAACGCCGCCCTCAACGGGATCGGGAACGTGTCGTTTCAGACGGCGGAGGTCGAGCGGTACCTGCGCGAAACGGCCGAAAGCGGCGGATTCGAGCCCGATTCGGCCGCGGTCGTCGATCCGCCCCGGGCCGGGCTCCATCCCAAGGCCCTGCGCCGCTTGTGCGAGCTGCGCCCTTCCCGGCTCATGTACGTCTCGTGCAAGCCGACGGTGCTGGCGAAGGAGATGCCCGAACTCCTCGAGGCCTTCGACCTGCGCCGCCTGGAGGCCGTCGATCTCTTTCCCCATACGCCCCACGTCGAGGTGCTGGCTTCCTTCGAGGCCCGGTAAGCGCGGCTCGGACAGACGCGCGCCTCAGTCCTGGGGCGGGTGCCAGGTCTCCCATAAGGCGTCCACGGGGGCATGGTTCGGCGCGCGGCCGTAGAGGAGGGTCATCTCCCGCAGGCGGCGTCCGGCCTCCGGATCGAGCATGTCGGCCCGGACGCGCCAGCTCCAGTTGCCGCCGAGCGTGCCGGGGACGTTCATGCGGGCCTCGCTGCCCAGCCCCAGCAGGTCCTGGAGGGGTACGATGGCCACGGCGGCGATGGAGCCCATGATGCCGCGGATGAAATCCCAGTGGATGCCGTGGCCGGTGCAGTCGAGGTATTTCCGGGCGAACCGGCGCTCCGCCTGGAGGGCGGCGAGGCTCTGGGACGTATTCTCGCCCGTGCTGTTCCACCAGCCCACGACCGTGTCGTTGTCGTGGGTGCCGGTGTAGGCCACGGTGTCGACCGTGTAGGTGTGGGGGAGAGGTCCCGGCGAGTTCCGATCCGTTCCGAAGGCGAACTGGAGCACGGCCATGCCGGGCAGGCCCAGGTCCCGGCGCAGCGCCTCGACTTCCGGCGTGATGACGCCGAGGTTCTCGGCCAGGATGGGCACGTCGCCAAGGGCCTCGAAGATGGCCGTGAAAAGCTTCCTTCCCGGGCCGGCCACCCAGCGGCCGTTGATCGCGGTGGTTTCTCCGGCGGGGATCTCCCAGTAGGACTCGAAGCCCCGGAAATGGTCGATGCGCAGCATGTCGTGGCGGGCCATCACCGACCGGATTCGGTCGATCCACCAGCGATACCCCTCTTCCTCCATGCGTTCCCAGCGGTACAAGGGATTGCCCCAGTGCTGGCCGGTGGCGCTGAAGTAGTCGGGCGGCACCCCGGCGACCAGGGTGGGGTGCCCTTCCGCGTCGAGGTGGAACAGGTCCGGCCGGGCCCAGACGTCGGCGCTGTTGTGAGCGGTGTAAATGGGCACGTCGCCCATGATCTGAATGCCGCGCTCGTTGCAATAGGTCTTGAGGGCGGTCCACTGTTCCGAGAACAGGAACTGGCCGAATCGATGCCGATCCGTTTCCCGATCGAGGGTTTGGTGGGCGGCGGCGAGGGCCTCCGGGTCCCGGGAGACCAGTTCCGGCTCCCACTGGGGCCAGGGGGCGCCGTTGTGGGCCTCCGACAAGGCCATGAACAGGGCGTAGTCCTCGAGCCACGCGTAGTTCCGCTGGCGGAAATCCTCGAAGGCCGTCCGCAGCGACGGAGCGCCGCTTTCGCGGAAGCGGTCGTAGGCCTTGCGGAGCATGCCGGTCTTCCAGGGAATAAGCTGAGCGAAATCGACGCGATCGACCGGGAAGTCCGGGGCATTGTGGAAATCCTCGTCGTGAAGCAACCCCCATTCGCGCAGCGACTCGAGGCTGATGAGCAGCGGGTTGGCCGCGAAAGACGAGTAGGACTGGTAGGGGGAGTCCCCGAGCCCCGGCGGACCGATGGGGAGGATCTGCCAGATCCCCTGGGCCCACGCGTGCAGGCAGTCGGCGAACCGGTAGGCCTCGCGGCCCAGATCGCCGATTCCGTGGGGACCGGGCAGGGACGTGGGATGCAGGAGTATGCCGCTGGTGCGTTGAAAAGGCATGCGTGAACCCTTGTCGGTTGCTGGATCGGCGGGATTCTACCATCGGATCCGCCCCCTCCGCCGCGCGGTATTGTACCTTCTGTCCGCGATGGGACCCAAGTTCCGCGGTCAGCCGAGGAAGCCTCCGGCCTTGAGCAGTACCTGAACCAGGGCGATGAGGTTCACCAGGGCGTGGAGCAGGAAGGTGAGGCCCGTGGAACCCGTCCGCAACCGGGCCGTGCCGAGGACGACCCCCAGCAGAAAGACCGTGGCCATGTCGAAGAGGTCATATTGCAGGTGGAGCAGGGCGAAGAGGGCCGACGTGAGGACCACGGCACCCCCCGGTCCCAGGCGCGACGCCGCCAGGCCCGGCAAGAGGAATCCGCGAAACACCAGCTCTTCCCAGGCCGGCGCGGCCACGACCACCGCCAGCGCCAGCAACGGGACCGACGGCGTGGTCTCGAAGATGTGCTCCATCCACTCGGGCACCACGGGCCGGCCCAGGAGGAGGCGCGCGACGTCCATCGCGGCCACCACGAGGAGCAGGACGCCTACCCAGCGAAGGCATGCCCAGACCCCGGGGAAGCGCAGGCCCAGGTAGCGGGAGAAGGATTCGCGGCGCAGTCGGATGAACACATCCAGCAGCATCACGGCGACGGGCACCTTGAGCAGCGTGACGACGACGAGGCGCGCCACGGGGTTCAGCCAGGTCTCGAGGGCCGGCGGATGATTCGCCAGCGAGGGGATGAACCCGGGTATGCGGGGCATGCCCCGGTCGACGAGCTCGGCCAACAGGCCGTGGACCACCAGCAGCGCCACCCCTGAAAGCGATACGGTCATCCAGGGGTCCCAGTAGCGCACGGGGGCGGTCGTCGCCGGGGATTCGGGCGGCGCCGTGTCGTCGGGTGCGGTCATGGAAAGGCCGGTTTCCGAAAGGCCGTCGAGTGGATTCGGCACGTCATGGCCCGGCCATCATACTGTGAGGCATCGGTTTGAGTACAGCCGTCGCGGCAATGTTGCGGATTGGAAGAATTGCAGGTATATTTCGGAAGCCATGCCACTACCGGCCCTGCGAGATCTCGACGCCACGGCTTTCCAGCACGAAGGGCAGACCCTGATCTGTCTGCGCGACTCGGAAGGCCTCCTGGACGCCCAACTGGTGCTGTCGCCGGCGGCGTTCTACATCGCCACGTTCCTCGACGGAAGGAACGAGATCAGCGACATTCAGTACG
>CAYVOE010000026.1:0-21715 GCA_964452795.1 uncultured Nitrospiraceae bacterium | reverse complement strand
CCGCCTCCAATCCCAACTCTCCGCTCATGCTCGCCGGACCCTGGGTGCCCGAAGACACCCACCGGATCGATTTCGACCGGCTGCCGCGGGTGCCGAGCCAGCACGTGGTCGTCAGCGACGTCCGGGCGCCCGGCGGCTCCCCCCTGAAAACCGACAAGGAGCGGGGCGGCGTCAATCAGCACAACTACCTCGCTCACTACGACGGCCGGTTCTGGCTCATGTGGAGCGACGGTCCGGGCGTGGAAGATCGCGTGGGTCAGCGGGTGAAGTTTTCCACCAGTCCCGACGGCCTCGAATGGAGCGCTCCGCAATTCCTCACGCCCGAGCCGCCCAACTCGGGACCCAACTCGCCCCATTACGGCACGCGCTCCGACCAGGGCTTCCGCTACATCGCCCGCGGCTTCTGGGAACGCGACGGCGAACTCCTCGCCCTCGCGTCCCTCGACGAGGCGGCCGGTTTCTTCGGGCCGAGCCTCGAACTGCACGCCTTCCGCCTCGACAAGACCCGTACGGCCTGGGAAGACGCCGGCGTCGTTTACAAGAACGCCATCAACAACTTCCCGCCCCAGCGGCTGCGCACCGGGGACTGGATGATGTCGCGTCGCCCCTATGACTACAGAACAGCCGGTGTCGATTTCCTCGTAGGCGGCGTGGAGGCCCTGGATCGGTGGGAATCCTTTCCCGTACACGGCAGCGCCGACGAACTCACCGCCGAGGAGCCGGAATGGTGGATCCTCCCGGACCAGAACCTCGCCGCCGTCTTCCGCGACAACCGCCGCAGCGGCTACTTGTACCGTTCCTTCTCCACCGACGACGGACGCACCTGGTCCACGCCCGTCCGGACGAATTTTCCCGACGCCACATCCAAGGTGTGCGGCCTGCGCCTTTCCGACGGGCGCTACGTCCTGGTCTCGAATCCCAATCCCCAGCGGCGCGACCCCCTCGCGCTTTCCATAAGCCCAGACGGGCTCGTCTTCACCAAGATGCTGTACCTCGTGGGCGGCCGACCCGTCGACTACCCCCACATCCTCGAGCACGAAGGCCATCTCTTCGTCGCTTTCGCCGGCGCCAAGCAGTCCATCGAGGTGCTGAAGATACGGCTGAAAGACGTCGACGCCGTGTCCATGCCGGACGCGCCCCTGGTCGCTCCTCCGGCGGAGGACGAGCCTTGAGACGGGCGGCGTCGGCAATCGTCGTGCTCCTCTGCCTCTCCGGCGCGGCCTCGGCCGACGTGGTGGTCTACGGCGGCACTCCGGGCGGCATCGCGGCGTCCCTGGCGGCCGCGCGCCTGGGGCACCCGGTCACGCTCGTCGAGTACCACCGCCACGTCGGCGGCATGAGCGCAAGCGGCCTTGGCAAGAGCGACATCGAGCACCGCGCCATGATCGGCGGCATATTCAACGAGTTCGTCGCCAGGGTATACGACCATTATATGACGACCTACGGCGCCGATCATGAGAATGTCGCCCTGTGCCAGGACGGCTACTACTACGAGCCTCGCGTGGCGGAGCGGATCTTCGAATCCATGCTGGCCGAGCAGCCGAACATCACCGTCCTGAAAGGCTGGCGCCTCGACTCGGTCGATGTCGAGTCGGACAAGGTCACGGCCGTCACCTTCGTCAACCGCGAAAGCGGGGAGAATCGACGCCTCGCGGGGCGGGTCTTCATCGACGCCACCTACGAGGGCGACCTCTACGCGGCGGCCGGCGCCGAGTTCCGACTCGGTCGCGAATCGCGCGGCGAGTTCAACGAGCCCCACGCCGGCGTGGTCTATTTCGACTACCAGAATCGCGAGTTCCTGCCCGGCACCACCGGCGAGGCGGACGACCGGCTCCCGGCCTATACCTATCGGCTGTGCCTGACCCGGGACCCCGCAAACGCCCATCGCCTGACCGAACCGCCGCCGGGCTACGACCGCCGGGAGTACCTCGGCTACTTCGACGACCTCGAGGCCGGACGCCTGGCGGGACCAAAGGTCTTCAAGCCGGGACGGGGCTACAATCCCGCCCACTTCGATACCCTGGTCCGCGCCCTCTCCGTGACCGACATCCCCAACGGGAAGACCGACGTCAACATCAATCCCCGTCCCCTCGGCTTTCCCTTCCCCGAGGAAAACCGCGGCTACATCGAAGGCGACGACGCCGCGCGGCAGCGCATCGCCGAGCGCCACCGCAACCTCACCCTCGGCCTCCTGTGGTTCCTGCAGAACGATCCCGAGGTGCCCGAGGCCCATCGGGCCCTGGCCAACGAACTGCATCTGCCGAAGGACGAGTTCACCGACAACGGCCACTTCCCCTGGCAGCTCTACGTGCGCGAAGGCCGCCGCCTCGTCGGCGAGTACACCCTGACCGAGCACGACATCACCGGGCGAGGCCGGGAGCCCAAGCGCCACCCCGACGCCATCGCCGTCGGCGAGTTCCCCATCGACAGCTTCCCCTGCCGCAAACGCCAACCCGGCGACACCGTGGTTCTCGAAGGCTACCTGGGCATGCTGGACTACATCACCCGGCCCTATCAGATCCCGTACCGCATCATGATCCCGAAACGGATCGACGGCTTGATTGTGCCCGTCGCCGCCAGCACCACCCACGTCGCCTTCTCCAGCATACGCATGGAGCCCACGTGGATGTGCCTGGGACAGGCCGCCGGCGTTGCCGCGCACCTCGCCATCAAGGAAGGCGTCGAGCCCCGTGGCGTGCCCATCGACGAGCTGCAGACCATCCTCCGGAGCCAGAACGCCGTCCTCGACCTGCCCCAATAGACGGGTCGAACGGACCGCCGTCCTCGTTCCTCAGGGGAAGCCTTCCGGATCGGTCCGTCTCGTCAAGGTCTGTTCGCCTTTCGACGACGGAAACCGCTTGAGCGCCGTCCACTCGAACCACCATGTCGGCGTCTTGAGCAGGTTCCCCTGACCCGCGCGGTACCACGGGCTGATGCGCGGCTCCTCGGGGTTGTGCAGGACATGAATGTCCTGGGCGGGCATGTGGCTTTGCGCCAGGATAAAGGCCCGCGCGCCCGTTTTCTCGTGCTCGGCCACGTCGACCACGATGACCGCGTGCCCCGGCAGCCCGCCCCAGATGAACAGGTCGCCGATTCGCACGTCCTGCACGTTCCGCACGGGCTCCAGTTCCTGGCTCAATGAGAGGGTGCCCGCATACATGAAGATGGTTTCAAGATACCGCGACAGCTCGGTGCGGCTCGGATGGACAGGAGGGTGCGCGCGCCACGACACGCGGTCCCCCGCCACCACCGGCCGCTCGCCCGCCAGCCACCGCGAGAACTCCACCCGGTCCCCGCTGGTGAAGCGGAAACCGATGGCGTCGTAGGCCCCCGTGTGGTACAGATACTCGGCCCGGAGCCGGATCGCGGCGTCGGCGCACTGCTGCAGGTCCTTGTGGCCCACGTCGATGTCCACCACCGCCGCGTGACGGTGCTGGATCCCCTTGAGTTGGCCCGTATGCAGCCGTACCGGCGCATCCGGCGGCTTGAGCGGCAGCCACCGCAGCCATTCCTCGTAGCTGCCCGGATCCACCGCCACCCGACGGAACCCCGGTGGGGCCGGAAACCGCCGCGCCAGGCTCCGGTCCGGCTCGTATCCCCGGTGCCACGGATAGGGTTCGCCCCTGGGCGCCGACGCGTCGTCGGTGTGCTCTTCCACGAACGGGCCGGACGCGGAGTGGGGGGGAGCGTCGTCCTCAACGTGAAGCCAGTGAGACAGGGATTCCCGAACCCCCACGAGCCGGACCTCGCCCGGCCGTTCCTTGAACGCCTCGACGATGGACCACACCGCCAGTCCCACAATCAGCGGCGCCGTCGCAACAGCCACCGCCGCCGCGACCCTTCCCACCCGCTTCTCGAACCGAGTCCAGAGCATCCGCATGGGTCTTACCTCGGGGGTTTTCTTAGAGTCTATCTTAGAACGACAGGAAGGGGAAATGGCGCTGGTTGTAACTTGAGCTGTGGCTTGGCTACGCCCAAGCCGCTTTGGGCTATACCTCCGCCAGGGCCTGGAGGAGGCGCTGCGCGAGACGGATAGCCTCTTCGTCCGTCTCGCCGTTGAGCTTGAAGATCATGCCCGGCTGATTCTGCCACGAGAACTCGAGGCGGTCGCCGAATTGCTGGGCGAGGACGCTTCGGTTGCTCCGCGTCAGGAGCCGTCCCGAGTCGAACTCGAGGGCGATGCGTTCTTTGCCGGCGGCGATCCGCTTGGCCCCGATCTCCGCGCCCAGGGCCCGCACCCGCATCACGTCGAGCAGGCGCCGCACCGGGGCCGGCGGGGGACCGAACCGGTCGGCCAGCTCATCCGCCAGTTCATCGAGCTCTTCCGCGCTCTGAATTCCCGCGACCCGCTTGTACAGGGTCAGCTTCTGGGCCTCCGACGGCACGTATTCCTCGGGGATGTACGCGTCCATCGCCGTGTCGAAAGGCGGCAGATGCACCGTCTTCACGGGCTCGCCCTTGAGCTCCGCCACGGCTTCGGCGATGAGGTCCACGTAGGTGTCGTAGCCCACGGCCGCGATCTGGCCGTGCTGCTCGCCGCCCAGGATGTTCCCCGAGCCCCGGATCTCCAAATCCCGCATGGCGATGCGGAACCCGGCGCCGAGGGACGAGAACTCCTCGAGGGCCTTGAGCCGCTTCTGAGCCTCCTCGGTGAGGGCGCGGTCGCCGGGAACCAGCAGGTAGGCGAAGGCCCGGTGCTTGTAGCGTCCCACGCGGCCCCGCAACTGGTACAGCTCCGCCAGGCCGAAATGGTCCGCGTTGTTGATGATGATGGTGTTGGCGTTCGGAATGTCGATGCCCGAACCGATGATGGTGGTGCAGACCAGCACGTCGATCTCTTTGTTAATAAACGCGGTCATCACCTCTTCGAGATGGTGCTCGGGCATCTGGCCGTGGCCGATGCCGATCCGCGCCTCGGGCACCAGCTTGTGCACGAGGTTCGCCACCGAAGCAATGGTTTGCACGCGGTTGTGAACGAAGAAGACCTGTCCCTGGCGCCCCAGCTCTCGGCGGATGGCCTCCTGTACCAGCCGCTCGTCGAAGGCCTCGATGAGCGTGTGGATGGGCAGGCGGTCGTTGGGCGCCGTATTGATGACGCTCATGTCGCGCACGCCCAGCAGCGCCATGTTCAGCGTCCGGGGAATGGGCGTGGCCGTCATGGTGAGGACGTCGACCTGGGTGCGGAGCTGCTTCAGGCGCTCCTTCTGGGCCACGCCGAAGCGCTGTTCCTCGTCGATGATCACCAGCCCCAGGTTCTTGAAGGAGATGTCCTTCGACGTGAGCCGATGGGTGCCCACCACGATGTCCACCTCGCCGGCCTTGGCCCGTTCAATCACTTCGCGCTGCTTGGCCGCGCTCACGAACCGGCTCAGCATCTCCACCTTGATGGGATCGTCCGCGAGGCGCTCCGAAAACGTGTTGAAATGCTGCTGGGCCAGGACCGTGGTGGGCACCAGGACCGCCACCTGCTTGCCGTCCATCACCGCCTTGAACGCGGCCCGCAGCGCCACCTCCGTCTTGCCGTAGCCCACGTCGCCGCAGACCAGCCGGTCCATGGGCCGGGGGCTCTCCATGTCGCGCTTCACTTCGGCAATGGCCCGGGCCTGGTCGGGCGTCTCCTCGTACTCGAAGGCGTCCTCAAATTCGCGCTGCCAGGGCGTGTCGGGGCTGTAGGCATGGCCTTCCCGGCTCTCGCGGGCCGCATAGAGCTTCAGCAGCTCCTCGGTCATGTCGCGGACCGACTTCTTCACCCGCGCCTTGGTCCGGGCCCAGGTGGCCCCGCCCAGCCGATCGATCTTCGGCGTGGCGCCGTCGCCGCCCGAATACTTCTGGATGGCGTCGATGTGCGATACGGGGACGTAGAGCTTGTCGCCGTTCAAGTACTGCAGCGCCAGGAAGTCGCCCGCCTTCCCCGCAAACCGGCGCAGGCCGAGGTAGCGTCCGATGCCGTGGTGAATGTGTACCACGTAGTCGCCGGCCTTGAGGTCGCTGAAGGCCGTGATCGTGGTGCCCGCCTCGAACCGACGCCGCACCCGCCGAACGTAGTGGCGCCCGAACATCTCGCGCTCGCTCAGGACGGCCAGCCGGTCCGCCGGCGACGAGAACCCGGCACGGAGCCGGCCGATGTCGATGCGCAGGTCGAAGGTGCCCTGGCCGATGCGGTAGCCCCGCTCTTCAAGCAGCTCGAGCAGACGCTGGCGCTCGCCCGAGTTGTTGCAGAGCAGGAGGACCGAGTACCCTTCCTGGTCCCACTTCTCGAGTTGCTTCCAGAAGCCTTCCGTGTGGCCTTCCCAGGTCATGGACCGCATCGGCGCCGTTACCCGCCGGGCATCGGGGGCGACCTGGCCGCCGACCTGCGCCACCGAAAGCCGCCGGAACCGTTCCAGCCGCGCCGAAGCATCTTCCCAGCTCAGGAAGTAGGGGTTGGACCCCAACTGCTCCTCAATCCGCAAGGCTTCTTCGGCCACCGAGAGCGGCTCATCCAGCACCACCAGGGCCTTCTCGGGGAAGTAATCCGTCACCGCGGCCAGCGATCCGGGCGTGGCGGCCGCCTCCCGGATGAGGTCGCGCTCGGACCGCGGCAGGATCGACATCGAGTCCACGTGGCCTACGCTGCGCTGGGTCTCGGGCTCAAACCGGCGGATGGACTCGATCTCGTCGCCGAAGAACTCGATGCGGTAAGGGAGTTCGCTGGCCACCGGGAATACGTCGAAGATGCCGCCCCGGACGCTCATCTGTCCCCGCTGCTCGACCATGAGCTCGCGCTCGTAGCCCAGGGCCACCAGCTTCGCCAGGAGGTCCTCCAGGTCGTGCTCTTCGCCCACGGCGAGGGTCAGGGTGTTCTTGGACAGGCGGTCGCGGTCGACCACGCACTGCATGAGCGACCGAACGGGCAGGACGGCGTGGACGGGTGTGCCCCCTTCCAGAGCGTTCGACAAGCTGCGCAGGGCGTTCATGCGCTCCGCCACGATGTCGTCGGCGGGCGCCATCATCTCCGTCGGCAGCACTTCCCACGCGGGCAGGAGGGCGGCCCGCTCCGCTCCCACGAGGGTGATGAGGTCCTCGTGGATGGCCTCGGCCTCGATCCGGCCCGCCGCCAGGATCAGCGCCGGCACCCCCAGGGCCTCCGCCAACTGGACCGCCACCAGCGTCTTGCCGCTTCCCCAGGGGCCCGCCGCCTCCAAGGCACGCGTCTCCCCCTTGGAGAACTCCCGGAGGAGGTCCCCTACGACGGCAAGCTGTGGCAATGACGTCTGCATGAACGCTTCTGGGGCATCGCCCGGGCATTACGCCCGAACACGAAACGGGGCGAGCCGCGAGGGGCCCGCCCCGGGTAAATGCGAGTTGTCTGCGACTAGCGCGAGTAGAAGCCGATAACGCCGGCCGTCTCAGGCCGGAACGGAAGGGTCTCCTGATTCGGCGTCGCCGTCATCCGGCCCTCGAAAGACCGGGGCGCCCGCTCGAGGTATTCCGGAAGCTGGACGCGCGGGTTCTCCACGCTGTCCATGATCATCGGCATCTTGCGGCTCTTCTCGCGAACCGAAATCGTCATCCCCGGCTTCACCTGGAACGACGGAATGTCGACCTTCTGCCCATCCACCTGGATGTGGCCGTGGTTCACCAACTGGCGCGCCGACCAGATAGTGGGCGCAAAGCCGAGCCGGTACACCACGCAATCCAGACGGGATTCGAGCAGCATCAGCAGGTTGGTACCCGTGACGCCGCCCATGCGCTGGGCTCTCTCAAAGGTGCGCCGCATCTGGCGTTCCATCAGGGCATAGTGCATGCGAATCCGCTGCTTGTCCAGCAACTGCTGCCCGTACACCGAATGCTTGCGCCGCAGGTTCTGTCCGTGTTGGCCCGACGGAAACGGGCGCTTCACGGAAGGGCATTTCGCATCGCCCCACACGCACGAACCCAGCCGGCGGCATACCTTGTGTTTTGGTCCTGTATATCTGGCCATTCCCTCGAGATTCCCTCGTCCTTTTCTCTTGGTTGTCCTTTAAATTACCCAGTTCACCCAGCCGAATACAGGCACGGGGTCTCGGCAGCCGCGAAAACGGAAACCCACGCGCATGCAGAAACGCGCTACACTACCCCATCGGACGGACGCAAGTCAAATTCCGGCCGAGAAATATAACCGTTTTGACTCGTCCGCCATTCCGCTCAGGCGACCTCGTTCTCCTATCCATGTATTGCCCGGGGTTCCGCCGCGC
Source organism: uncultured Nitrospiraceae bacterium (assembly GCA_964452795.1). GTDB lineage: Bacteria > Hydrogenedentota > Hydrogenedentia > Hydrogenedentales > SLHB01 > CAYVOE01. The sequence goes on along the minus strand of CAYVOE010000026.1, from coordinate 13,499 downwards.
AGCATCATACCTCATCGGCGGACCCCCTTTCCTCTACCCGTCGCGGGTCACGACGTGTGCTTCTCCTGGGCGCCGTGGCCGCGAAGGATTTCCGCCACCCCGGCGTACTCGTGCGGGGCCCGCGGAACCCATTCCGACCAGGCGCCCTCGCTGCCCATGTTGGCGGTCTTCAAGGGCGTGTTGCCGTATCCGTCCTCGGCGTTCACATCCGCGCCGGAGCCGGCCAGGAATTCCACCACCTCGGCATGGCCGTGGAAGGTGGCCCAGCCCAGGGGCGTCCGGCAGTAAATCGGATCGCGGACTTCCAGGTCCGCGGCGTTTTCCACCAGGACCTTTACCGCCTCCAGGTGCCCGTCCCGTGCCGCAACCTGCAGCGGCGTCATGCCGTCGGTGTCCGTCTTGCGAATGTATTCGGGTTGTTCATGGATCAGGGCCCTCAGGTGCTCGGCGTCGCCCGAGGCCACCGGGTGATGTAACTCATTGTCTTTCATGGAAGGTGATTCTCCGTTTCGGCTCGAGGACGGGGCGCGGACGGCCTCAGTATCGGTAAATGGCGGCGGCGGCGGCCGCATCGGGCATCTCGTCCGGATCCACGTCGAACACGGATGCGCCGTTGCGCATGGCGTGGTAGGCGGCCAGGTCGAGCACATCCTGGTCGCCGGACTGCTTCTCGAGATGGAGCTCGACTTCGCCGCTCTCCGCATCGTAGTTGCCCCAGAATTCCACCCCGCGCACGACGAACAGGGTGTCGACCCGTCCCTGCGCGGCCGACCGAACGATGTCGGCCAGGTCCGTCGAGGTCCGGCCCGCTCCGGTCATATCGCCGTAGCGCTCGGCCGCTTCCTGTTCGATCTTGCGGAACTCGGGTTCCACGATCTCGAGGGTCCGCTGATGGATCTCCTCGGGCTTCAAAATGTCCATATTGCCCCGATACCCCGTCTTGAGCAAGTGGGGGTATTTGTTCACTTCATGATACATGGCCTGGATATACTCCACCCCGGCCAGAACCAGAGGCACCCGTTGTTCCCGCAGGACGTCCCGCACCCCCTGCTCGACCTGGCGCAGGAACTCCCGGATGTCGACCTTCTTGTTGGCCATGTCGCCGCCCTCGCCCTGGCCGTGGAAAATGGCCACGTTCTGCGAGGGGACGCCCGGCTTGCCCGTAATGTCGTAGGTGAAGCTCCGGTCCGGCGTCTGGGCGTCCACTTCCGTATACTGCAGGTACTCGGCCAGGCTCTCCGGCACGTCGATCAGATGCACCTCCTGGATGCTGTCCCGCGTGGCTTCGAAAAGGCGGACGTTCTTCTGGCTCAGCGCCAGGACGTAGTAGCGCCACCCCGTCGTCAACAGGGGCAGCATCGGCTTGATGTGGAAGCGCTCCGACACCACCGTCGAGGGCTCGAAGGACAGCGGAACGCGATAATGTCGCGCAAAGCCCGGCGCCAGGAACACGGCAAGCCCGTCGCTCTGCTGGCGCCAGAAGCGTCCGTCTCGGATCAACGTCTGGGCGTGTTCGAGCAGTTCATCGACCTCCGCGGTCCGCATTCCCAGGTCCTCGAGGCCGGTCCGGGCCTCTTTCAATGCGTTCTTGAGGCGGATGGGATTCTGCTCGGTGGGCTTGCCGGCCCGCTCCGTCGGTATGAATATCGATACACAAGGGCCCTCACGGGGCTCCATGAGTTCCACGAAATCCTCTTGCGTCAACACGCGCATAATGACCTCCTTTCGCTTGAAGGGTAGGTATCCCGGCCCGTGCCGGATGGGAGGCGCCCTCTTGTACGAATCGAGGGCAGGTGCGGGCCGGGGCGCCCGCGGCAGACGAGAAGCCGGATTCAGGAAGGAGAGATCAGGGTTGTTTCCACCGTTCGCGCAGGCGGTCGCGTTGTTCGCGCACCTGGCGTTCCACGTTTTTCAGTGCTTCACGAAGGGCCGTATCGACGGATTCGTCCACCACGGCGGCGGCGATGTTCTCCGGGCGCACGTAGGCGACCACGCGGGCTCGGTACACGCTCGCGTTGTTGCGGTCCACTTCCTTGGTAACCGCCACGTTGGCGCCCGTCAGGTCTCGGTGGCCTTGCCCGAGGCGCCTCAGGCGTTCCTCCACTTCGGCACGAATTCCATTGTCCAGGGGGAGGTCGGTGGAAAACTCGAAATCGAAATCGCTGACGCTCATACGATACTCCTTGAATCGGGCCGACGGCCATGAGGGTGCCGCGTGCCAGACCCGGCGCGGGGAGGAGCCTCGGGGGCCCCGATGAGCCCGCGCATGCGGCCCTGCCGGAAAGCGGATTCCGGCAACGCCGCATTTAGGTTTTACCATACCCGCTGAAAATATGCTGCGTCGATTCCCTCAGCGCGGCATATTTCGCTCGGAACCGTCCCCACGTCCTCCCGAGCCCCCGAAATTCGACGAACCTCCGCTCCCTACTCCCCGGCGGAAGGGACCGATTCGAAGGTCGGCACCACCCGCTCGACGAAAATGCGTACCATCTCCGGATCGAAGCGGGTGCCGGCTTCGGCCTGCAGGTGCTCGAGGGCTTCGCGGGTCGAGCTCAGTCCCGGCCGGTAGTGCCGTCGACTGGTCATGGCGCAGTACACATCAATTATTTTCATGGCCCGGGCCAGCGGCGGGATGGCATCGCCCTCCAGGCCCTCCGGATATCCGCTGCCGTCGAAGCATTCGTGATGGTAATGGACCACTTCCGCCGTGTCGGCCAGGACGTCCATCTCGCGCACCATCGCCGCTCCCTGCGCCGGATGCTGGCGTATCGCTTCCCATTCGTCGTAGGTCAGGATGGCGTCTTTCAACAGGATCTCGTTGGGGATCCGCAGCTTGCCGATGTCGCGCAGCAGGGCGCCCCGTTCCAGGGTGAGTCGGTCGTCCGACGAAAGACCCAGGGCCTCCCCGAAACGGACCGCGTGTTCCCACACCCGCAACGAGGAGCCGGGCTGGAACTCTTCTCGGCAGTCGATGGCCTGGGCCAGCAGCAGCAGGAGCTGTTCGTTCCACGAAGCCATCTTGAGGGCCGCATCCAGCCCCGCCGTCCATTGGCCGTCCGGCACCACCACCGCCGACGACCCCGCGGGAACCGGCCGATCCGATGCCACGGTCACCACCTCGGCGCCCCGGTCGCGTGCGGCTTGCGCGAATTCGTCTGCTCGCGCGTCTCCCAACACCACGATACGCTTCAGCATCGACCACTCCTTCCCCATCCACCCCGCGACCATGTTAACAAGCCCCTCCGAATGACGGCAAACCGCAAGACGCCCTGGGCACTCGAGCCCGGCGCCTCTGCCATCTATATCGGCAGCACCGCTGCTTACAGCAGGTGCCCGTCGCTAAGGAGGATACGGCGCGATTCGCGCCTATGGAAAGGGGATCAGACCCGGCGGACTTCCGCCGCCTGGGCGGCCTTGGCCTGCGTGCGCCGGATCGATTCGGCGTCGCCCGCCAGGGCGTACAGCTCCGCCGACATGCGGTACCGCAAGGGCGCCAGCTTATTGAACACCAGCACCAACTCGCGGTCTCCCTGGGACTCGTAGTCCCGGGCGCCCGCCGCGTAGAGGGCGCGCGCCGCCTCCGGCTCGGACGGCGCCCGCAGGGAAGCCACCCGTTGCTTCATCCAACCGGCGAAGGGCGCATATTGCGCGCCCTCGGCGACGGCCAATACGGTCTGCGCCACTTCCACGCGTCCGGCGTCGCCCGCAGCCCGCACGGCCGCGGCGCCGCCTCGCTCCTGAAACCGGTTCAGAAGCTCGATGCACTCCTTCCGGATGCGCTGAAGCGATGCTTCAACCCCCTGAAGGTATCGGACCACGGGCGCGTCGAAGTGGGTGAAGGGCGAGGGGGGCGGCGTGGAGCCGGGTATGCGGGTTGAGCCGGGCGGGCCGCCGTGCTCGAAGTGTCGGGTGATGTGGAAGACCATGCTTTCCACGATCTGCGTGGCCAGCTCGAGGCACAAAGGAGCCCGTTCAAAGGCATCCGCCGCCAATGCCAGCAGGTCGTCCAGGACCGTCACGGGCATCTCGACGGCGCGGCGCACGTTGATGCCCCGGGCCAGGCACTCCACCACCTCGTCGCTGTAGCCGCGGAACACGTTGGGCCCAATCGAGATCGAACCTTGCCGGAACCCCTCGAGTTCCCGTCGCATGTGGGCCAGGAAGAAGTCGCCCGATAGCACGTAGCCCCGCGCCTTCTCGTATAACTTGCCCGTCGCATCGGCCTTGGGCATCGTGTCCAGTTGCGTGCGGAGCTCGAAGGCCGTCACGTACAGCCCGCGCTGTCGGGCAATTTCTTTGATGCGGACGAGGCTCTCCTGCGCGTCCGGGTGGTCCACGGCAGGCGCGCTCAACAGCTTGAACAGGGGCGGCTTAAGCGCGGCAACGAGATCGAACTCAGAGTTGCGGGGAGGCACGAAAGGACGGGGCGCGGGACGCGGCGCGGATTCCGGCGTCGCCGGCGGGGGCGTGATAAACCCGGCGATCTTGCGAAACATGGCAAAGCCTCCTCGACACAGGGCCGACCGAATCCGTGGCGCGAATCGCGTGGCCCGTCCATGTTAGGTTACCCCCATCGGCACTGTCAAACGTTATTGCCCATCTCCAGGGCCGTCCTGAGTAAACAAGAGAGGGACCTACGGCCGGTCCCGAGCCTTGCAGGACCCTGTGCCTCAGTGCCACAATGGTCCCGACAGCATTCCGGGGCCGCCGGGGAGGGCCGGCCCTCGAGAACACTTCGAACAGCCCTCGATTACGCTGATTTTAGTAAAATTCGTATCTTGCGGAGAGGAGTGCAACGGATATGACCCATTTGACGCGACGCGGATTTCTCGCGGCTTCGGCTGGCGCTGTCGGGGCCGCTTCCTGGGGCGCGCGCCACGCGCGGGCCCAGGCCGGACCCGAAGCCGCCGCCTCGGTAGGGGCCAACGACAAGATTCGCGTCGGTCTCATCGGGTGCGGAGGCATGGGGATTGGAGATCTTCAGACCTTCTTCATCTATCCCGAAGTGGACTGCCCCGTCGTGTGCGACGTGGACGACAAGCACCTGGCGACCGCCGTGGAGGCCGTGGAAGGGCATCGGAATCATCGCCCCGACACGGAGAAGGACTTCCGGCGCGTCCTCGACCGGAACGATCTGGACGCCGTCATCGTGGCCACGCCGGATCACTGGCATGCCCTGCCCATGATCCATGCCTGCCAGGCGGGCCTCGACGTCTACGTCGAGAAACCCCTGGGGCAGTGCATCGAAGAAGGGTTCGCCATGCGCGAGGCGGCACGGCGCCACAACCGCGTGGTCCAGATGGGCACCCAGTGGCGCAGCGGCGAGCATTTCCGCGACGCCGTCGAATACATCGAGTCCGGCAAGCTGGGCAAGATCCGGCAGGTGCGGGCCTGGGCCTACCTCGACTGGGTGGGCGGCATCGGCAACCCGCCCGACGCCGAACCGCCCGCGGGCGTGGACTACGACCTGTGGCTGGGCCCCGCGCCGCAACGTCCCTTCAATCCCAATCGGTTCCACTTCAATTTCCGCTGGTATTGGGACTATGCGGGCGGGCTCATGACCGACTGGGGCGTGCACCTGCTCAACATCGTCCTGTGGGCCATGGGACCCGAGCCGCCCGTCCGCGTGTTCAGCACGGGCGGTAAGCTCGTCGTCGACGACAACAGCGAAACCCCCGACACCCAGACTTCGGTCTACGAATTCCCGAGCTACACGCTGATCTGGGAGCACCAGATGGTGGGCGGCGTCGGCATCGGCGGACGGCCCCACGGCATCTGCTTCAGCGGCAGCGAGGCCACCCTCATCCTCGACGCCGACAGCTGGGAGGTGGTTCCGGAACCCAAGAAGAAGGACATCGAGCCCCTGCGGCGCTCGGGCGGAGCCGACGCCCGACCCGCACACGTCCGCAACTTCCTCGATTGCATGAAGAGCCGCGAACAGCCGGTCGAGAACCTCGACATCGGCTGCTTCGTGTCCACCGTCGCCCATCTGGGCAATGTGGCCCTTCGCAGCCGCAGCCTCGTCGCCTGGGACGCCGAAAACGAACGCTTGGTGGGCAGCGACGAAGCCGTCGCCCTGGCCCGGGCGAATTACCGCGCGCCCTGGGAGCTCCCCTACGCACGCGGTTAATACCAAACGGATTCGACTCCGCGGGCCCCGGCCACCGGGTCGGGGCCCGCGGCACATCTTGCCTCGGAAGTCATTCGATCAGAACGAGAGCAGGCACTGCCAGATGTACACGTAACCCAGGGCGTCCACGTCTTCCCACACTCGCTTGGCAAGGTCCGCGTCGCTGTCGGGGCGGGGCGGACGCTCCTTCCGCTCCTCTTCCCAGGGGAGGCACACGCCGGGCGGCGCCGTCGGCGCGGGGATCTCGCCCGGCGTCACCGGGGGCGCGTCGTCGGCGGGCGGCACCGGCGCCGCTTCCGACGGACTCCCGCCGTAGACGCCGTACTCGCGGGTTTCCTCGGTCATGGCGCGGACGTTCTCGACCTTCGCGTCGTTCTGCAGGATGGCGCTCGCGTCCATGATGTACCCGCCGTCGCCCGCCACGCGGTCGATGATGCGCCGGCACAGATGCCGGACGTCCCGGGGCTCTCCATACGCCAGGAGGTAGTTGGGGATGCCGCCGCTCAGGCAGAACTTGTGACCCAGCACGCGGTGGGCCTCGAAGATGTCGGTGCGATCCACGTGGAACACGATGCTGCGGTCGGGCAGTTCCGTAAACGCCTCGAGGTGGGCGCTCCAGTCGCCCTCCGCATAGAACAGGGTCTGGTGCCCCTTCGCCCACAGGGCCTCGATGATGGGCCGCAGCGTGGGCCAGTAGAGCGTGTCGAACTGGTCCCGCGTCACAAACGGGACGCAGCCGCGGTGCATCCAGAACCCGATGGGCACAAGCCGGTCCGGGTCCGCCCCCGACAGGGCCACGTGAAGCAGGTGCGGCATCAGGGCCTCGCAGGCGCGCAGCACCTTGTCCGGCTGTTCAAGGAGGTCCATCGTGAGGCCGATGTAGCCGCGCAGCTTGTCGGCCAGGATGTCGAAAGGCGCCTTGAAAATGCCCGAGATGGCCGACACCGTGCCCGACTCCTCCCGCAGCCGCTGCAACTGGGGCCCATAGGCATTAAAGTAATTGAGCATGGCCATGCCGCCCTTGAGGAAGGACAGGTTGTTGCGGTACGTCGCCGGCTCGCCCGGAGCCGTCACGTCGCGCGTCGCCCGGGGCAGCCACACGTTGAAGAGGAACTCCGTGGGGTTCTCGATGAGCCGGTCGTATTCGTCGGCCCGCATGAAGGCCTCGTCTTCCGCGGGCTCGCGGTACTGGAAGCCCGTGTCGGGGGGCACGTCGATGCCCGGCACGCCGTAGTACCGCAGGCCGATGGCCTCCGTCAGACCCGTCCACACGTAGACCATGTTGGGCACCACCGCGTCCCAGTCGAAGTCCGCGGCGCACCGGCGCACCGCCTCGAAGGCCTTCTCGTAGTCGTGGGTCACTTCCTGGCAGGTGTAACCGGCGTAAGTAGCGGTGAACTCCGCGGCGAAGGGACGAATGGGAACGCGGTCCGGCTTCTCGTTGCGCAGGGCCGTGACGTAGCGGTTGAGACGCTGGGCATAGCGTCGTTCGATCTCGACTGACATGGCACTTATCCCCCTATCGTTGCCAATTCCCCGGGATCCTTCGAATGCGGAGTACGCGCTTTCCCGAAGCGGTTGCCACGGTCCGTTGCCCGGAATTCGAGTTCCCGGGTTGCGGTCGCGGCGCTCCCCACCGCCACGGAAAGCGGAAAAACACGTCCGTTCTTACCAACAGGGCGCTTGGAGGGCGGGATCGGCCGAAGGGATCCGACCCCGCCGAAGGCCGGTTCTCGCGCCCCGCGCCGTCAATCCAGGTGGAACATCTCCTTCAGCGGATGGGTGACGGGTGAGTTATCGGGATTCGTATCCATGATGTCCGCCATGTAAGCCCACCACTTTTTCACGACCGGGTGGTTGGGCAGATCGTCGGCGGTATTGTCGTCGCTGAGCTTCTGGATGGCGAAAAGGGTGCCGGTTTTCTCATCCAGAAAGATCGAATAGTCCGAAACGCCGGCTTCGCGGATGGCCTGGCTCAGTTCCGGCCAGATCTCGTCGTGGCGCTTCTTGTACTCGGTCGCGAACCCGGGTTTGAGTTTCATCGTGAAGGCATTGCGTTTCATGGCGGTATTCCTCCCAAGCCCAATAGCTTCCCCCACATGATACGCCGGGGCCGGGCCGCAGGCCAAGTGCGCGCGAAGGGCTACGACGCGAAGCGTTCGCGCAGGATGCCGGCAAGGGTCTCGAGGCGGCGCTCGTAGGTGTGGTGGGCCTGGATGCGGCGCCGGGCGTTGGCCACGACGGTCCCCCGGGCCTCGGGACGGTCCCGGTAGTACCGCAACCGGTCGCGGCACTCCTCGTTCGAACGGTACACGGCGACTTCCGTGTCCGGGTCGAAGAGTTCCTCCAAATCGGCCTGGGCGTCGGTGAGCAGGAAGCCCCCGGCGGCCGGGCAGTCGAAGACGCGCTGGTTCACCGCCGTGGGCATCTGGAGGCTGGTGCTGTTGAGATTGACCGCGCAGGCGCGGTAGAACCCGGGCAACTCGGCTTCGTAATGGACGGGTCCTCCCGCCCGGGGGCAGACCGTCCGCCAGGCCTCGTCGCCCCGTGTCTCCACGCCTTCCGATGCGAGCGAACCGATCCATGCCAGGCGGTGCCGGCGCGTGCCTTCCAGAAACAGGTAGTACTCGGCGTGACGCCGTTCCTCGGGGTCCAGGGCCGCGGCGGTGTCCCGTCCCAACAACCTCGTCAGCCCCTCGGCGAAGGCCTCGCGCGTGACCCGGCCCGCGTCGAGGGCATCGGCCACGGCCCGCGCCAGGCCGGGACGCGCCTGAAGCCAATCCCATTCCCGTTCCGCCAGGAGCGTATCCGTGTTGCCCACGAAGGTGGGGGGGAGGCGGGGGGGATCGTCCGGGACCCCGTCGAACAGTTCCGTATCCACCCCCAGCGGCAGGTGGCGGACAACCGGGAACCCGAGACCCTCGAGGTAGGGGATATAGGCCCGTTCCCAGCTCACCGCGACGGCGTAGTCCGAGGCGAATGCCAGTCGGTCCATAAGGATGGTCCGGGGATTGTCGATGAACCACGCGACATAGGGGATCCCCAGGTCGGAGAAGATCCGGGCCAGCAGACCGCCCTCGTCCATGCCGGCGAAGTTGACGGTGAGCACGAAATCGGGCCGGAACGTGCCCAGCCCGTGGAGGAGGCCCTCGAGGGACGATCGGGGCAGGATCCCCTCCATCACCACCGGAACGGACAGGACTTCCCAGCCCCGACGCCGCGCCGCCCGAAGGCACGCTCCGTCGAGCCAGTACCGGGTCTCGAGCACCAGCATGCGCGGCGCGGGCCCCGCGAACTTGTCGTAGGCCATCAGCGACCGCAGGCGGTCCGAAATCTTGAGGGTGGAGAGGCCCATGCCGGGATTATGGAACAGGGGCGCCGAAGGATGAAAGGGCGCCGGTTCGGTTGATTCTACACCGGGCGCGTGTTAGGGTGGCGACACGCGTTTTTCGCGGGGTCCTGGGCGCGTCCCGGCGGCTGCGGCACCACACAATTGCGGGTACGGGGCGGAAAAGCCCTTCGATGCAAACGGGGAGTATCGCCATGCCCTTCCTTCGCACGCTGGCATTGCCGTGTCTGGCTGCACTGTTCGTTTGTCCCGAAGCCATGGGAGACGAACCTCCCCCCGACCTTACCTGCTTCCAGTCCGGCGAAGGATACATGCCCGAGATCGACATCGGCTCCGACATGGCCATCGTCTACGGGACCGGGCCGGACTTCGCCGATCGGGTGGCGTCGTGGCGGGACCGGGGATACACCGTCGGCATGATGACCGGCATCGCCTGGGGCGGCTATCACGACTATTTCGGCGAGGGCGATGCCTTCAAGCGCGACGAGGTCCAGACCATGAAGGACGGGTCGTTGCGGATGCACGGCGGCGGCGTCGGGTACAACGTCCCCACCCGTCCCTACATCGAGTACATCAAGAAGCGTGTGGAACCGGCCATCGAAGCCGGCGTCGTCGGCATCTTCCTCGAAGAGCCGGAGTACTGGACCAACACCGGCTGGAGCCCGGCCTTCCAGAAGGAGTGGCAGGACTTCTACGGCGAGCCCTGGCAGGCCCCCGACTCCAGCGTGGATGCGCAGTACCGGGCGAGCAAGCTCAAGCGCGAGCTGTATTTCAAAGCACTCCAGGAAGTTTTCGCCCACGCCGACAAGCTCGCCGCCGACCGCGGGCACTCCATCCAGTGCGTGGTGCCCACCCACAGCCTCATCAACTACGCCCACTGGGGCATCGTGAGCCCCGAGTCCTACCTCGTCGATATCCCCGAAATGGACGGCTATATCGCCCAGGTCTGGACCGGCACCTCCCGAACCCCCAACCGGTACGCCGGCGTCAAGAAGGAGCGCACCTTCGAAACCGCCTTCCTCGAATACGGCCAGATGCTCAACATGGTCCGGCCCACGGAACGCCGGGTCTGGTTTCTCGCCGATCCCATCGAGGACAACCCCAACTACAGTTGGAACAACTACAAGATGAACTACGAGTGCACCATCGTCGCCTCGCTCATGTGGCCCGAGGTGCACCACTACGAGGTCATGCCCTGGCCCAGCCGTATCTTCAAGGGGGCCTACCCCAAGGTTGACATGGACACCCAGTCCGGTGACCGCGAAGGCATCCCCGCCGCCTACGCGACCCAGTTGCTCACGGTCATCAACGCCCTCAACGAGATGAACCAGGACGACGTGGAGTACGACGTGGGCACCCGCGGCATCGGGGTCGTGGTGTCCGACACCCTGATGTTCCAGCGCGCCGCCCCCTCGCCCAGCCACGGCGACATGGACTTCTTCTACGGGCTGGCCCTGCCCCTCCTCAAGGCGGGCGTACCCGTCGAGCCCGTCCAGCTCGAGAACAGCCTCCAGCCCGGCGCGCTCGACCCGTACCGGGTGCTCCTCCTTTCCTACGAGGGCCAGAAGCCTCTCAAGCCCGAGTACCACGACGCCCTTGCCGCCTGGGTGCAGAACGGCGGGGCCCTGATCTTCGTCGACGACGAGCGCGACCCCTACAATGCCGTACGCGAATGGTGGAACGACCAGGGACAGAGCGACCGGACCCCCGCCGACGACCTCCTCGAGCGGCTGGGCGTTTCCGACGCCGCCCGGCAGGCGCCCGAGTCCGTCGGTCAGGGTTTCGTCCGCGTCATACCGGAAAGCCCGACGGTCTTTGCGGCGTCGGCGAAAAGTGCCGACGAACTGCGCGCCCGGGTTCGCGAAATGCTCGAGGCCCTGGGCCGGCCTTTCGAGACCCAGAACTACCTCCGCATCCGACGCGGCCCCTTCGTGGTGGCGTCCGTCCTGGACGAGTCGGTGACGGACGAACCGCTCCGGCTCCAGGGCGCCTTTGTCGACCTCTTCAACCCGGAGTTGCCCCTCGTGTCGGAAAAGGTGCTCCAGCCCAACGAGCGGACGCTCCTCTATGATCTCGACTGGGCCCGGAAGCAGCCCGTCGAGGCGAAGGTCCTGGCGGCGGGTTCCCGCATCCGCGGCGAACGCGTCGAGGACGGTCGGTTCCGGTTCACCGCCCGGGGCCCCTCGGCCACCACGGCGAACGCCCGCGTCCTCCTGCCTCGGGAGCCGCAGTCCGTCGCCGTCGAGCCGGAGGCGCCGCTCGAGCAGCGATGGGACGCCGAGAGCTCGACCCTGTGGCTCTCGTTCCCCAACCGGGCCGAGGATATGGCATTTGAAATCCGGTACTGATGGAGCCACGCACGGCCGGCGCGGCCTGCGTCGCCCTCGTTTCCCCTTCCTGTGTTCCGGAGGAGGGACGACGGAATTGGCCGTCGCGAGAGGCTCATTTCGGCGGCTTTTGGATTGTAGTGGCCCGTGTCTTCTGCTAGACTTATTCGGTTGTGCGTACGGGAGAGTTTTGAGGCATGATTGAAGCGAAGTTTGTCCAACGAATCGCAGACGAGGCGTCCGTACGGGTCGAACAGGTGGCCAAAGCGATCGAATTGTTCGATGGCGGCGCCACCATCCCGTTCGTCGCCCGCTACCGTAAAGACGTAACGGGCAATCTCGACGAGACGAAGCTCGAAGTGATCTCGGAGCGCCATGCCTACTTCCGGGGGCTCATGGACCGTCGCGCGGCCATCCTGGACGCCATCGAAAAGCAGGGCAAGCTCACCGACGAGCTCCGTGCCCGCATCGAAGCGGCCATGGACAAGACCTCCCTGGAAGACCTCTACCTGCCCTACAAGCAGAAGCGCCAGACCAAGGCCACCCTCGCCCGCGAAAAGGGGCTCGAGCCGCTGGCCGACTACCTGTGGGGCCAGGTGCCGGGCGGAACCACCATCGAGGCCTATGCCGCCGTCTTCGTGCGGCCCGAGGCGGGCGTCGCCACCCTCGAAGAGGCCCTCGAGGGCGCCATGCACATCCTGGTCGAGCGCATCACCGAGAATGCCGAAGCCCGCGCCAGGATGCGTACGCGCATGCTCGAACAGGGCAAGATCGTCGCCCACGCCACCAAGAATTCCGAAGGGAAGAAGACCAAGTACGAGTCCTACTACAACTTTACCGAGGCCGTCACCTCCATCCCGTCGCACCGGTTCCTCGCCGTCCTGCGCGGCGCCAAGGAAGGGATGCTTCGGGTCGATCTCGAGGTCGACGATGCCGCCCTCCAGGCCGAGGTGCAGTCCCTGTTCCTCAAGGAGCCGGGGTCGCCCTTCGAGCCCTGCATCGTGGAAGCCGTGGAAGACGCCTACAAGCGCCACCTGCGGCCGTCCATCGAGAACGAGGTCCTCGGCATTGTGCGCGAGCGGGCCGACCTCGAAGCCATTCGCGTTTTCCGCGAGAATGCGGAAAACCTCCTCCTCGCGCCGCCCGCCGGCCAGATCACCGTCATCGGCGTCGATCCCGGCCTGCGCACCGGGTGCAAGCTCGCCGTCGTCGACAAGTTCGGCGACTTCAAGGAATTCGTCACCGTCTTTCCGAACCCGCCCCAGAACGACGTCGAGGGCGCCGAGAAGGCCCTGCTCGAGCTCCTCGAGAAGTACGACGTCACGGCCGTGGCCATCGGGAACGGTACGGGCGCCCGCGAGGCGGCCCAGTTCGTGAAGGGCGCCCTGGCCAAGTACAACAAGGCCGGCACCTTCTCCGTGTTCGTCAACGAGTCGGGGGCGTCGATCTACTCCGCGTCCAAGCTCGCCCGCGAGGAGTTCCCGGATCTGGATGTCACCGTGCGCGGAGCCATCTCCATCGCCCGGCGGCTCCAGGATCCCCTGGCCGAACTGGTGAAGATCGAGCCGCGCCACGTGGGCGTGGGCCAGTACCAGCACGACGTGAACCAGAAAGAGCTGCGGGAGGGCCTGCACCAGACCGTGGTGTCGTGCGTGAACCGCGTGGGCGTGGACCTCAACTCCGCGTCCTTCGC
>CAYVOE010000025.1:0-22092 GCA_964452795.1 uncultured Nitrospiraceae bacterium | reverse complement strand
TCGATGGTCCGGCTCTTTTCGACCCAGCGCAGGGCGTTCTCGACGTGGATGGGGATCTCCTGGCGCGGCGCCCGGGCCAGCGCCCGCAACAGGGCCGCGCTCCGGTTCTCCGCGTCGTAGAGCGACCGCAGGTACACGTCCTCGCCGTCCACCACGACGCGGCGCCGCTCGACGAGGGCGCGCAGCGGTCCTTCGAGGGCGCGGGGATCCGTCTCGAGGAGCTGCGAGGCCTCCGACCACAGATCGGCCCGGGGCAGGAGGACGTGGCCATCCGCGGCGGCCCGCTGCAGCGCATAGACCAGCCCCGCCGCGACCCGCTTGGGCGAGCTCCGGTCGATGCCGAGCCGGCGCGCGATGCGATCGGCCGTCTTGAAGGCGATTCCGGGGATGTCTTCCGCCAGGCGGTAGGGGTTCTCGCGCAGGATGGCCGCGGCGCCGTCTCCATACCGCTTGTATATCTTCACGGCGTGAGACATGCCGATCCCGTGGCCCCGCAGGAAGAGCATGATGGACTGGATGGACTTCTGCTTTTCCCAGGCCGATCGAATCTCGCCGGAACGCTTGGGGCCGATGCCGGGAACGGTCCGGAGCCGCTCGGGCTGTTCGTCGATGACCTGGAGGGTTTCGCGTCCGAAGGCCTGGACCAGGCGCTTGGCGAAGGCCGGACCGATGCCCTCGATGAGGCCCGAGCCCAGGTACTTCTCGATGGCGTCCACGCTCGAGGGAAGCACCGTCTCGTATCGGTCCACGCGAAGCTGGCGGCCGAACCGTTTGTCGTCGACCCACCGGCCCCATAGGCGCAAGGTCTCGCCCGGCGACACCGCCAGCAGGTTCCCCACGAAGGTGACGACGGGCGGGTCGCCGCGGGTCTCGAGCCGTCCCACCAGGAAGCCGTTCTCTTCGCTCTCGTAAACGATCCGGTCGAGCACGCCCTCGACGCACACGGTCTCGGCCGGTTCTCGCGAAGGCGGCGGGAAAAGCGCGTTGTCGTCAGCGGCCATGTCTGCCCCCGGTACGAGCCAAACCGCGGTAGAGGATAGCAGAACCCCCCGACGATTTCGCTCCGGCGTCAGCAGTGCTCCTGGAGCCAGCGCTTGACCTCGTCGGCGTTGCCGCGGGTGGTGAGGACGACCACGGTGTCGTCGGGATGGAGCACGGTGGCGCCGTTGGGGATGATGACGTTTTCGGCGCGGCGGATGGTGACGAGGGTGGAATGGGCGGGGAACCGGGCCTCGCGCACCGAGCGTCCGCTCAGTCGCCCGCCGAAGCGCAGCACCTCCTCGAGGAGGACCGACTCGTTCCGGCGGCTCCGTTCGTGAAACTCGCTGCCGGCCTCGAGGATGCCCACGCTGCGGTTGTGGGCCTCGGCGTAGGCGGCGACCACGCCGGCGCGGTTGAGCATGCCGAGCACGCGGCCGTGGTCGTAGGGGTCGACGACGGGCATGCGGCCGATGTTGCAGGAGCCGAAGCGCGACAGGGCGTGGCTGAGGGTCTGGTCGGGCAGGGCGATGAGCACGTTCTTCGTGCAGATGTCCTGGACGGTGAGCTGGTCGGGGTGCTTGTCGACGACCTTGGCCACGTCGGAAGAAGTGACGATGCCGACGAGGCGCTTGTCGGGCCCTATGACGGGGAATCCGGTCTCGCCCGTGGCGAACCGGGTCATCAGTTGCGAGACGGGCATGTCGGGCGGGACCGAGTCGAACTCGGCGGTCATGGCATCGCGCACGGTGAGCGCGTCCATGAGGTTGACTTCCTGGGGTTCGCCGACGGCATAGCCGCGCCGCAGCAGCTTGATGGTGTACATGGAGTCGCGCGACAGCCGCCGCGACAGGTACGCGCTGAGAACCGACGCGATCATCAGGGGCAGGATGAGCTGGTAGTCGTCGGTCATTTCAAAGACCAGGAAGACGGCGGTGATGGGGGCCTGACCGGCGCCGGCGAAGACGGCGGCCATGCCCACCAGGGCGAAGGCGCCGGGTTCCGATACCTGGCCGAAGAGCAGCTTGTTGGCGGCGTCGCCGAAGGCCCCGCCCAGGGTGGCCCCGATGAGCAGGGTGGGCGTAAACACGCCGCCCGACCCGCCGCTGCCCACGGTGAGGGCCGTAGCCGCGATCTTGGCCGCGCAGAAGATCAGCAGGGGCTCGACGGGAAGCCGCCCCGTCAGGGCGTTGCCGATCTCGTCGAACCCGTTGCCGAAGACGCCGGGCACCCCGATGCCGATGATCCCCACCAGGGCGCCGCCCACGGCGGGCTTGAGCACCATCGGGATGTGGAGTTTCTCGCCGGCCCGCTCCACCGAGTAGAGGGCCTGGGTGAAGGCCTGGCCCGCCAGGGCCGCCAGCATGCCGAGGAGGGCGAAAAGCAGCAACTCGCCGAAGCTGGCCAGGGAGTATTTGACGGGAATGTAGAAGGCCGGGTTGTCGCCCTGGAGCCAGCGGCTGACGACCGTGCCCGTGGTCGAGCTGATGACCACCAGGGTGAACGTGGACGACGTGAACCGGGCCAGGACGATCTCGAGGGCGAACATGACCCCGGCAATGGGCGCGTTGAAGGTGGCGGCGATGCCCGCGGCCACGCCGCAGCCTACCAGGAGCGTGGCCTGTCGGTCCGGCAGACGGAAGAAGTTGCTGAGGGCGGACCCGATGGCGGCGCCGATCTGAAGGATGGGGCCTTCGCGGCCGGCCGAGCCGCCCGAGCCGATGGTGACCGCGGCCATGAGGGCCTTGACCACGGTGGAGAGGGGCGGGATCCGGCCCCCGCGGTAGGTCACGGCCAGGAGGATTTCCGACACGCCCTGTCCGCCCGACGCCGCGGTGAGATAGTGCGTGGCCAGGCCGACGATGAGCCCGCCGAGGGCCAGCACCAGGATCGGATAGAGGGGGCCGACGAAGTGCTGGAATCCCGTGCCCAGCCCGTCGAAAAAGACCACGCGCATGCCGTCGATGAGCTTGCGGAACAGCAGCGCGGCCCCGCCCGCGCCGGCGCCCACCACGAGGGCGAACACCAGGGGCGCCACGGTATTCGAGTCGCGGACGCGCTCCCAGGCCCGCCCGGCCCATGCTCCCGCCGTATCCACCTATACCACACCTCAAACCCGAGACCCGGTCCGGCCGAATTTCGAGGAGAAATCCGCCGTTTTTCGCAGCCCCAGAGCATACCTCGGCCGGCGGCTGAAAGCAATGAGCGGAAGGTGTGGCTTGTGGTCTGGCCGTCTCGGCCGAGTCTTGTTCTTATCTGGGCGACGACGTGCAAGCCACCGGTCGCCGTCAGTAGCCTTCGTCTTTGAGGGAGTCCCGGATGCCGAGGTAGGACCGGTAGCGCACCGGCGACAGCTCGCCTCGTTCCAGGGCGGCTCGCACGGCGCAGTTCGGCTCCTGGGTGTGGCTGCAGTCGCGGAAGCGGCATTGCTCGGCCAGGGTCGCAATCTCGGGGAAATAGAGGTCCACGTCCTCGGGGGCGACGCCGTACAGGCCGATTTGCCGAACCCCCGGCGTGTCGATGATGCGGATGTTGCCCTCGAGTTCGTAGAGCCGGGCGCGACGCGTGGTATGGCGCCCTTTCTCGGTCATCTTGCTTACGGCCTGGACCTCGAGGTCAAGGCGCGGGTCGAGGGCGTTGATGAGGGACGATTTGCCCACGCCGCTCTGGCCGGCGAGCACGGCCGTCTTGTCCTGGAGAAACCCCCGCAACTCGTCGATGCCCTGGCCCGTGGTGCAACTCGTGGCGATGACCGGCAATCCCAGGTCGCGGTAGGCCGAAAGGGCCTCGGGCTCTTCCTCCGCGAGGTCCACCTTGTTGAGCACCAGCAGGGGTTCGACCCCGCCCCGGTCGGCGGCAATGAGGTACCGGTCCACCACGCCAGGCTTGAACCGCGGTTTGGCCGCGGACGTCACGATCACCAGCATGTCGATGTTGGCCGCCGCCACCTGTTCGCGTCCGTCCGACAGCAGCCGGCTCAGCTTGGTCCGGCGCGGGGCGACGCCCTTCAGCAGCGGTTCTCCTCCCTCGAATTCGATCCGCACGTCGTCGCCCGCGGCCAGGGCGGCCGAATGGCGCTCGATGGCCCGTTCGTCGATGCGGCACAGATGCTCGGCGCCTTCGTATTGAACCCAGGCCCACTGTCCCGAGTGAGCCAGCAGGACGGCGTTGGGCACGACGTCGGGATCGCCCACAACGGGCTCGGCTTCGCCTTCGCCCCGGGGCGCGGACGCGGCGCCGAGATCCTGGTCGTGGTAGCGTTCCCAGTCTTGTTCGCGGAATCGGCGTCCGCCTCTTCTTCTGCGCTTGGCCATACGGTCTCCTGGCTGCGGACAACACCTCGCCGCGGCGGCGGCCCCGCGCGGGAGGTTGATCGAGCGTCATTCGACGTTCGGCGTGGGAAGAACCGCCGTCGGTCGTGATTCGGGCCCCTATTCTACCGGCGACCGGGCCTCCTCGGGTAAGCGGAGGCCATGGCGTGGCCGTCGCGGCCAAGGATTTGCGTTTCTTTGCACCTGGGCAAGACGGCCAAGCCGCCTCCGACAACCTTGACGCAATTGGGGGGCAGGTTTACACTTCAAAAAGGGCGTTTCAATATTCCCGACGGGGGAGTCGGGTCGAAACGCCCCGCCGATCGGGGGACATGACGCGCGCGTTCGAGCCAATGGCTCAGGGATCGAGGTCTTCCGGGGGGAGCCCGGTCGGAACCACCGGCGGATGCGTCATCAATGCGCGAACGGGCGAATTCGCTCGTTCGATCAGGGGGTATGGCGGCGAAAGCCGCAAACCGTCAAGGGGAGACACCATGAACACGCACCAATCGCCATCCAAGTGTCGGGGCTGTCCGATGAGTCGGCGAGGATTCCTGGCGGCGGGAGGGGCGGCCTGTGTCGGGGCCGCGGGCCTGCTGATGCCGGGGGCGTCGGCCCGGGCCGCGGAAGCGTCTCGCAAGCTGCGCATCCGGGTCGTGTACGCGCTTCACGCGGAGGTGCAGGCCCAGCCCGACTGGCCGAACGTGGGATTCGACTTCCGGCCCGTCATGGATCGCATCGACGCCGCCCTGGCCGAGGCCTGTCCGGATTTCACCTTCCTGCGAGCGCTGGCCAGCGGGGAGGAACCGGCCCGGAAGATTCTCGAAGAAGATGCGAACGCCGACATCGACGGCTACATCGTGTGCCAGATGAACTGCTGGAACGTGGTGGCCCAGACCTTCCTCACCTCGAACAAGCCCGTCCTCTACGCCGATTTCCCGTACGCGGGCAGCGGCGGGTTCCTCGTGTACACGGCGAGCTTCCTGCGGGCCGGAGCGCCGCACTTCGGGTTCGTGGCGTCGTCGCGCCTGGAAGACCTGGTGGAGGCGGCGAAGTGCTTCGGCACCGTTCCGGCGGAGGAATTCGGCGCGACCGTGGCGCGGGTTCGCCGCGAACGCACGCCCCAGCCCGGCGACCTCGCCTGCACGCCCGATCCCCTCGAGACCCTGCCGATCGACGAGTGCATCGAGCGGATGAAGGCCTCGAAGATCCTGGCGGTCCGCGACGCCCAGGCCGCGCCCGCCGAGGTGTACATGGGCATCCCCCTCGAGTACATCGCTTTCGCCGAGCTGAACGAGGCCTGGGAAAAGGCCGACCGGGACGAGGCCCGGGCCATCGCCAACCGGTGGGAGAAGACCGCCGTCCGAATCGACGACGTGTCGCGGGAGACCCTCGAGACCTCCGCGGCCATGTACCTCGCCCAGAAGGAGCTGCTGGCGCGCCACGGCGCCAACGCCATCACCGTCAATTGCCTCGGCGGGTTCTACGGGGGCCACATCCACGCCTATCCCTGCCTCGGGTTCCACGAGCTGCTCAACGAGGGCCTCATCGGCGCCTGCGAATGCGACGTGCCGTCCACGGCGTGCATGGTGGCGCTGACAACCCTGACCCGGGGGCGGCCGGGCTACATCTCCGACCCGGTCATCGACACGTCGAAGCGTCGGATCATCTATGCCCACTGCGTGGCGTCCAACCGTGCCCTCGGCCCCGACGGACCGGCCAACGCCTTCGAGATCCTCACCCATTCGGAGGATCGGCAGGGGGCGTCGGTCCGTTCGATCCTGCCCGAGGGATACATGACCACCACCGTCGAGGTGCGTCCGGAGCGCCAGGAGTTCCTCTTCCACCAGGGCAAGGCCTTGGGCAACGATCCCAACGACCGCGCCTGCCGGACCAAGCTCGAGGCCGAGCCCGTGGGAGACATCGAAAAGCTCTTCACCCAGTGGGACCACTGGGGCTGGCACCGGGTGACCTATTACGGCGACCTCAAGGAGCCGGTCTTCGCCCTCGCCGACGCCCTCGGCTACAAAGTGGTTGAGGAGGCCTGACGCGCCCTCGACGGCGATTCCTGCGGGATCGGCCGGGTCTTTCCGCGGATCCGGCCGGTCCCGATCCTTCCCAATTTGAGCGATTTTCCACCCGGCAAAACGGGCAAACGGCTCCATTTTTCCCCTTCAAAACTATTGCCAAGAAGGAGAAGATGAGGTAGACTCAACACGGGTTCCCGGTTTCTGCCCCCTTTCCGCTTCTCCCTTGTTGGGGCGTGTGTTGGTCCAGTACGAGTTGCCAACCAAGGAGGATCTGGGAGATGTCGCCACGCTATACCCGTCCCGTGTCGCGAGGTCCGTCTTTCGATGAAGTCCGGCGCAACTATGCCCGGACGGTCCACCGGGAGATGGAAGGTTCTGAAGACGGCATCAACGCCTTCGACTGCGGGTCGGCTCGCCCGGCCCCGGGCCTCTCCGTGTGTCGCGTCAGCATCTGCATCTTCCTTTGCCGGCTCTGTTTCTGCTGGGTGTGCCTGTGCCTGCAGTGCGAGCTGTGCGAGGGACCCGGCACCTGCGTCATCTTCGCCGACAAGAAGGACACCGAGTCCTGACATCCGCCGGCGGGAAGACCACTACTCCTCTTCCCGCCACAGATCCCGAGGTGCAGGCCGTCTGCGCCGCGGGATAGCCGGTTTCGCGGCGGGGTCGGCGCGGAATGGCGCGGAAACCGTCTCGAAACCGGTCCTTTTCGCTTTCGATTCCATCTGAATTGTTTGCAGACGTCATCGCGGCGCGCCTCGCGCAATGCGCGCCGTCGGGGGAGGGCCCATGGAGAAAACGACGGGAACCGACAGCGCCGGCGACAATCTGGACTCGCTGCGGCGGCTCTTTGACGACCCCAACATCCGTTTTCCCGACCGGCCCGCGCTGGGGGAAGACGTTTCCGTGTTCCCCGTTCCCGACGGACTGGGCGTCCAGTTCCGCAGCCAGGAAGCGCCCGTGCTGATCCGCGGGCGCGAGGCGGAGGGGGCACTGAAATACCTGCTCTCCGTCCTCGACGGCACGCGCACGGTGGCGCAGATCATCGAGGGTTGTCCCAAGGACGTGCCGCGACCGGCCGTCTTTCGCACCCTGTGGCTGATGAAGACCAAGGGGCTCCTGGCCGGGGACGCGCCCGAGACGCCGCCGGCCGACGACGTGCTCCGCCGGCAATTGCTCTTCTGGGGCCGCCACCTGTCGGTTACCCACAGCGCCCACAGCGCCGACTCGGTCCAGCGGCGCCTGGCCACGTCGCGGATCGTTCTCGTCGCCACGGGCCTGTTCGGCGCAGCCACCTACGATATCCTGGCCCGGTCGGGCTGCGAGGCCTTCAGCGTGATGACGTGGGACGACGACGGGCTTATGGAACGGGCCGTCGCCGAAAGCCCGGTGGTTCCGCAGCAGTTTGTTCACCCCGCCACGGCATCGGTCGACGAGGCCGGCACGCGCCTGCGCGCCTGGGTGCCGGACGCCGACCTGGTGGTGACGGCCACGCGCAACGCCCCTTCCGCCCTGTTCCAGATGATCAACGAAGTGTGCCTCGAGCTCAACGTGCCCTGCCTGCGGGCCACCGTCGAGGCCTCCCGCATCGAGATTGGTCCCTATCTGCATCCCTACGGCTCGGCGTGCTTCACCTGCATGGAACTCCGCAAGCGGAGCATGGAGGAATACGCCGTCGAGGAGCAGTTGTACCAGGAATCCCTGGCGGAGGAGCGGCCCGCGGGCCAGACAAAGCCTCTGGGCGAGGCGCTGCCCTTCTCGACGCTGGCGGCGAGCCTGGTGGCCGCCGAGGTGGTGCGCGTCCTCACGGAGATCACGCCGCCGACCCTCATCGACAGCGTCCTCACCGTGTCGCCGATGCGGGGCACCTTCGAAGTAAACCGGGTGCTGCGGGTGCCCCGGTGTCCGTCGTGCTCGCGCAGTCCCGTGGCGGGCCGGGTGTTCAGCCATGGATCCTGAAGGATTTGCCCGCCACGCGC
Organism: uncultured Nitrospiraceae bacterium; assembly: GCA_964452795.1. Classification (GTDB taxonomy): domain Bacteria; phylum Hydrogenedentota; class Hydrogenedentia; order Hydrogenedentales; family SLHB01; genus CAYVOE01. The sequence goes on along the minus strand of CAYVOE010000025.1, from coordinate 13,797 downwards.
CCGCGGCTCCGGCGGCCCTCGCTCCCGCCCGCGGACGGACAGGTCTGCAGCCCTACGATCCGGGACAACACGACCCGGGTCCGCTGCGCCCCGTCCTCGACTGGGTGGACGCGCGGTTCGGCCCGTTCTACGGGCTTGCGGGGATGCGCTTCGCCCCGCCCGATCCGCCGTGGTGGCTCTACATGTGCAGCCTCGCCCGCGCTCCCGTGGGCATGTGGTTCGTGCCCGACCCCGTCGCCGCGGGCGGCGCGTCCCGGGAAGGCGACGCCGCCCTGCGCCGCACCCTCGGCGAGGCCGTCGAGCGGTACAGCGGGCTCAACGCCGACTTTACCGACGAGCTGGTAATGGCGCCGGCCTCCGAATCGCGCCTCGCCGCCCGGTTTCCCCGGTGCGCGCCGGACGAGAAGTGTCCCCCGACGTTCCGCGGACCCGACAATGTAAAAGAACCCCTGACCCACGTTCCGGCGACACGCTTGGCGGATGGAACCGAGGAATTGGTACCCGCGGGGTACGTCCTGCTCGATTTCTGGCCCTCGCCGCCCGAACCCGCCGTGGTCTATCCCATCTCGACGGGCATGGCCTTTCACACGGATCTCGTAAGGGCCTTGTGGGCGGGGCTGTGCGAAGCGGCCGAGCGCGACGGGTTCATGCTGATGTGGTGGACGCAGCGGCCCGCCCGCGAGATCGTGTGCGAAGGCAGCCGGCTGCCCGCCCCCCTGTACGACCGGGTCCGCTCCCTGCGCGCCATCGGCCTCACCCCGCGCCTCTTCGACATCAGCTCCGACGTACGCATTCCGGCCGTCACGTGCTTCCTGCTGGGCGAGAAGTACCCCTACCTCTCGGCCGGCGCCGCCTGCACGGCCGATCCGCTCCAGGCCTGCGCCAAGGCCCTGGACGAGGCCGTCTACGTGCGCGTGCCGTCTCAGTCCCGGCCGAAAGATGCCCGCGAGGTCCCGTCCACGAGCGACTTCAACTGGGTCCAGCAGCTCGACGACCACCGCGCCCTCTACGCCGCCTGGCCGTCGCCCCCCGCCACGCGGTTTCTTCTGGACCGCGGGAACGGGCGGGTCTCCTTCGCGGACTACGCCGCCGAGCCGTGGTGTACCGAGCCGGCGACGATGTCGGAGTTCGAGTCTCTCGCCCGGCGTCTGGAACGCGACCAGGGGCTCACGCTCCTTTGGAAAGACATGACCGTGCCCGAGGTCGAGGGCCTGGGAAGGGTGGTCAAGGTGGTGGTGCCCGAGATGATCCCCTTGTCGCCCAACCAGAACGTGCGCTGGCTCGGCATGCCGCGACTTCTGGAAGCCCTGGGACGTTCCCGGGCCCGCGCGGCCGATTTCAACCCTTACCCCCACCCGTTCCCCTGAGGAGGGCCATGGAACCGAACGCGGATCAGATCTACGGCACCCTGGCCGACGAGCTCCACGCCGCCAGCCGGAACCGGCCGGCCTTCCGGCGCCTGCTCCAGCTCGACAACACCCTCGACAACCCCGAGATCAAGCGGCTCCAGGCCGAGTCGCCCCTGCACCTCGAGGGATTACCGCGAGTTCCCCTCCCCTCGGGGGCGGGCCTGGCGACCCGGCCCCTCGAGGAGGTTATCACTTCGCGCGTCAGCCACCGGCGCTTTGCCGACGCGCCCCTCTCCGCGGAAGAGCTCGGTGCCGTGCTGCGCCTCGCCAACGGGATCCGCCGCATCCAGGGCGAGGGCCTCGACGTGTTCTACCAGCGCAACGTCCCCAACGCGGGCAACCTCGGCTCCACCGAAATCTATCCCATCGTGCTGAACGTAGAGGGAATCGAGCCCGGGATCTACCACCACGACACCGTTCACGGCGATCTCGCCCGCCTCCATGCCGGCGACTTCGGCACGTGGCTGCGCACCCGCGCCGTTTATCAGGCCGAGTTCGCCCGGGCCGCCGTCGTTCTGGTCCTGACTTGCGCCCTCGGACGCCTCGCCGCCAAGTACCACCTGCGCGGGTACCGGCTCGGGCTGATGGACGTGGGCCACGTCGCCCAGAACATTCAACTCACCTGCACCGCCCTCGGCCTGGCGAGCTGCGCCTGCGGCGGATACGTCGACGAAGAGCTCGACCGTGCCCTGCGCATCGACGGCCTCGATACGGCCACTCTCCTCGTCATCCCCGTCGGCCGTCCCTGGCAAGGCGACTCCTGACGCGCCCGAGTCCCGTTATGGCTCGATCTTCGTTCCCAGCACTTCGAGGAACTTCGCCAGCCACTCGGGGTGGGCGGGCCACGCGGGGGCCGTCACCAGCTTGCCGTCCACGACGGCCTTGTCCACGTCCACGTTCTTGTAGGTCCCGCCGCAGCCCGTAACCTCGGGGCCCACGGCGGGGTAGGCCGTGCAGGTCCGTCCCTTGAGCACGCCCGCCGCCGACAGGATCTGGAGGGCGTGGCAGATGGCCGCCACCGGCTTGTCGGCTTCGAAGAAGTGTCGCACGATTTCCAGGACCCGCGCGTTCAGGCGCAGATACTCGGGCGCCCGTCCCCCCGGGACCACCAGCGCGTCGTACTCCTCCGGCTTCACGGCATCGAAATCGAAGTTGAGGGCAAAGTTGTGCCCCGGCTTCTCGCTGTAGGTCTGGTCTCCCTCGAAATCGTGGATGGCCGTGCGCACGGTGTCTCCGGCCTTCTTGTCCGGACAGACGGCGTGGACCGTGTGGCCCACCATCTCGAGCGCCTGGAACGGCACCATGATTTCGTAGTCCTCGCCGTAATCGCCCACGATCATCAGCAGTTTTTTCGCGGCCATGGCTCTTCCTTCCGAATTAACTGGTTGATTATCGATCAATATCTCTTGCCTCGTGGAGGCAGGCGGGGGAGCCCCCGGGAAGTTGTCTGAAACCGAAGTATGGCTATTTGGCGAGAAAAAGAAAAGAGGAGAGGGCCGAAGCCCCCTCCTCGAGAGGATACGTGCGACTCGTCCCGCACGCTACACGGGGAACATGCCCAACAACAGCAGGACGATGATCACGATCACCAGCAGTCCCAGAATGCCGCTGGGGAAATAGCCCCACCCGCGGCTGTAGGGCCAGGCGGGAACCGCGGCGATCAACAGGACGATCAGGAGCAAAAGCAGAATCCATCCAATCATGGGGGGTCTCCTCGGGATGAACTGTATGGAGAGGGTTCAACAGGAACCGTTGAAGGGGGCGATTCATCTTACAAGAGAATTGTACACGAAATGCGCGGAAATTTCTGCTGTTGGATAGAGGCATGGTGCTGCTCGATATGTAAACCATTGTTGCCGCAGAAGTAACGACAGAATGGAACGATGTCGCACCGGGCTATTTTCATGTCGGGATCGGCCCTTCCGTCGGCCTTGAGCCCCGATGGGCGGTGCTGTTGAGAGGCGCGCTTATCGAACCAGATCCGCGGGGACGCCTTCGGGAAACCGCTCGCGAATGGTCGCTTCGATGCGTTCGACGCGCCGGTCCGGGTTGGGATGGGTGCTGAAGAACTCCGGCTGCCGGCCCTGTGAACCCGCCGCCTCGGCCAGCGTCTCCATGAGGCTGATCATGCCCCGGGGATCGTAGCCGGCTTCCGACACCAGGCGCACGCCCAGATTGTCCGACTCCAGTTCGTCTTCCCGGCCGAAGCGCATGTTGACCAATTGACCGATGGCCGCAGCCACGGCGGCCGTGTTGCGCGAACTCGGGTCGTTGGGGTCGTGCGTGGCCAGCACGGCCGCGTCGGTCAGGCCCTGGGTCAGTTCCGCCTTGGCGAGGTGTTCGGCGCCGTGACGCGCCACCACGTGGCCGATTTCGTGGCCCAGAACGCCCGCCAGCTCCGACTCCGATTCGAGCCGGTCCAGCAGTGCCCGGGTGATGAAGATCTGTCCGCCGGGCAGGGCGAAGGCGTTGACCGTTTCGCGGTCCGCCAGCACGTGGAATTCGAATTGGTACGGCGAATCCTTCGCTACCGTTTGGTCCACCAGGCGCTGGCCCACCGCGTCGACCCGGGCCTGCCGTTCGCGATCCGGATCGAGCCCGCCGAACTGGGCCGTCATCTCCGGGACCGCCTGCAGGCCCAGGGCGATCTCCTGATCCGACGTGAGCCCGACGTGCTGCACCTCGTCCGTGATGGGGTTGTACTCCGGGGCTCCGTAGTAGCTGGCCAGGGCGATCCCGGCGACAATCAACGCCACAACCAGCCGGAATTTCATCGAGCCGCCCGAACGCCGGGCACCGGCGCGACGGCGGGGATAGAAGGGTGACATGGGAGGGTGCTCCGATAGGGATGTCTTGACTGGCAGACAGCCGCTCCGGCGGCTGCCCGTAAGGCCGCGCACGATCCGCGCGTCCTCAGCTTACCACAAGACCCCGCCCGCCCGAAACGCCCCGGTGCCCCTCGTTGTGGGATTACCTCTGGGCCCGGAGAGACTCATGCGCAGTGCTTCCGGTCAACGATTGGACGGGCCCGTTCCGGCATCGACTTCGGCCCCACCCGCCGTAGGCCTACGAGGACTGCGCTCAAAGACCTCCCGTGCCATGACAATCCCGTCTTTGCGAGGAGCGGACCTCTGTGGAAATCGCTACGGGAGGAGGGTATGCATCGGTTTGGTCTGTGCCGTCCGTGAGCGCCTCTACATGAGCGACGCGGCAATCTCATCTGAGCCGGTGATCCCTGTCCGCGAAGTCAGAGTCATCCCATAGGTGAAGATTGCCGCGTCGCTCCTGCGTGGGTACCCATCGAAGGCATGGGTGCAACCGAAGGCTGTTTCTCCGTCCCTCTGCACTCCTGCAGGGATCCGCTCCTCGCAATGACGGGTGGGGGCATCGCGAGGACCTCGCTATGCGCAGTCCTCGTAGTCATTCGACGGGTGGGGCGGATGTCGATGCCGGAACGGTTCCATCCAAGGGTTGCCCTGAAGCGCCGCGTATGTATCCCCTTCGGGGAAGAGAAGGGGGTGGATGGACGTGTCCCCAGGGTGGCGCTCGCTAGCGCTCGCTGACCCTGGGCTAACCTATGTATCCCCTTCGGGGAATTTTCCAGAGGCCGACGATGATGACGAAGTGACTGTATCGTTTGGTGGGATCGGTGCGCTGCGTGGGCATCTCCTTCGGGGAAAACCGCGGCGGGATGTGGTACAGTTGAGATCCACGGTGTGTCCCACCGTTGTGCGGGGCCGGAAGCCCCTCCCACCCAATCCGCATTCCTTTCCCCCTTCCGTTCAGGAGATCTTGCGTCATGGCACAATCGTTTACGCCCAAAGGCACCCATGCCCTGCCCGACAGTTGCGAACGCTGTCGCCGGAGTGTCCTCGTGACGGGCGCGGCGGGCAACATCGGGTCCTATTTCGCCGAGCACTCGCACATGCACTACGACCTGCGCCTGATGGTGCGGGAGAATGACGAGGACGCGGAGAAGATCCGCGAGTACGGAGAGGTGGTGGTGGGGGACATCACCGATCTGGACCGCATGAAGGAGCTGTGCCGGGGCATGGACACGGTGCTGCACCTGGCGGCGGACGCGAGTCCGGACGCCACCTGGGACAATGTGCGCGACCTGAACATCACGGGCACGTACAACGTGTTCGTGGCGGCCAAGGCCGCGGGTTGCCGACGGGCCATCTACGCGTCGTCCATACACGCCGTGTCGGGTTATCCCGCCGACGTGCAGGTGAAGACGAGCGAGCCGGTGAACCCCGGCGACTTGTACGGCGTGTCCAAGTGCTTCGGGGAGGCCCTGGCGCGGTACATGGCCGAGCAGGAAGGCTTGTCGGCGCTGGTGCTGCGGATCGGCGCGTTCCAGCCCGTCGATGCCGCCCGCAGCAACATTTCCATGATGGATGCCTGGGTATCGCGGCGAGACCTCAACCAGCTCATCGAGGACTGCATCGATGTGGAGAATTTGCAGTTCGCCATCCTCCACGGGCTGAGCAAGAACCGGTTCAACCGCATGGACATATCGGATACGCGGGAGCTGGTGGGCTACGATCCGCTGGACGACGCCACAGAGGAGCACGAAGACCTGCGGGATCTGGACCTCCGGGAGAAGGTGCATGCCCACAACGTGCGGGATCCCGGTATGAAGTCGGGGCTGCGCAAGGAGTTATAGCGATCGGGACGATCGGCGGTCCCCCGCGCCGAGCCGGCTTGACACCTTGTCGGAACTGGGCCACAATGAGGTAGCGGCTTTCTGAGAAGGAAAGAAAGGGGGATACCGCTATGAACGTTCCTGTCCTGGAAGCCTACGCGGCGGCCCTGCGCGAGGATGTCTGCACGATCTGCGCATGCTACACGCCCGACGGTTGCCACCGACGCGGCTGCCTCTACGAATCCTCGGGGGCCTGCGTGGTCTTCCACCACCTGCCGGAAATTGTCGACCTCGTTGAACGCTTTCGCGACAGCGAAATCCGCTCCTTCGACAGCATCTTCCCCATGTACGTCTGCACGCGCTGCCCCCATGCCGACATCGAAGGGGTGTGCGACATGCGGGACCGGTCGCGGCCCGTGCCTCACTGGTGCATGGTCGACGCGTACCTGCCCCAGATCGTGGGGGCGATTGAGCGGGTGAACGAGGTCAAGGTCGCCTCGACGGATTGACGGCTCAGGGCCGAGGTGCGGCGGAGCCGGGGGAGGCTCCGCTCAAGACCTCGTGAAGGCCCTCGTAGTCGTCCGTGGCGATGAAATCGACGCCGGCCTCGATGCAGGCCGACCATCGGAGAACCGCGGCCTCGCGGGAACCGAAGTTGTACCGGGGATTCCAGCTCTTGAGCTGGTCAGGGGGATATCCGTTCAGCGTGTAGAGCCGAACCCAGTAGCCCTGTTCGTGGGCGCGGGAGACGATTGCCTCGAGTCGGCGGCGTTCTTCGTCGGTCCAGTCACCGGCCTGCGGCGGCGGAGCCCCTTCGACTACGGCCCAGGACAGGTTCCACCATCGGTGGAAGTTGTCGGCCGGCGCGGGGAGTAGGGAGGCCGGGTCTTGCGCCTCGGCGGCAGCGGAGGGCGCGGGCGCGATGCCGAAGACCCGGAGCCGACCGCCCACGGGGACGGCGTCGTAGAAGACCTCGCGGTTCGACGCGGCGTCGAGGACCAGGATGGGCCTGACGTCGAGGGGCCGGACCTCCTCGATCCGTTCTCCCTTCTCGGCGGTGCACAGCCAGTCCTCGTGCCGGCCCAGTTCGTCCCAGAAGGCCCGGAGCAGTTCCGACGCGCCCGAGGGCCGTAGGTCGAGAAAGAGGGTGATCAGAGGCCATTGGGATTGGTCGTCGCTCTCGAGGGCCTTCTCGACGATGGGGCGCACGGTTTCGAAAAAGTACTCGTCGAAAGAGGGTTCGTGGCCGGACGTCTCGGGTCCGTGAGCCACGACAAGCCGGCCTCCGGTTCCGTCCGATTCGACATGCCAGTACAGATCCACCTCGACCGAAACGGGCACGCCGAGGGCCAGGGCCCGCTCCAGGCGATCGGCGCCCACGGGACCCGTGGGGTAGCTGTTGTGGGCGCTCAAGAGCACCCGCTCCCCGGGGAGATGGCCTTCAGCGGGGGCGTCCCAAGGGAGCAACAGACAACCGACGGCGCAAAGGGCCCATGCCTTTTGGATCACGCGCTTATCCTCCTCCATGCCCGACGATTGAGAACATAGCACACGACGGCTCCGAAACATGCGACCTGTAGTCGGGGGCTATTGAACGTAGGCCTTGCCTTCGCGCATGAGGACCCACCGGGAGGCGCGGTGGGCAAGTCCTTCGTCGTGGGTGACCATAACCAGGGTGACCCCTTCGGCGCGGTTGAGCTCCAGGAGCAAGTTGGTGACTTCGGCCCCGGTCCGCTCGTCGAGGTTGCCCGTGGGTTCGTCGGCCAGGACGAGGGCGGGCCGGTTGAACAGGGCGCGTGCGATGGCGACGCGCTGCTGCTCGCCGCCGCTCAACTGTCCGGGCTTGTGCGTCATGCGCTCTTCAAGGCCGACGCGGGCCAGCAGTTCCTCGGCCCGGGACCGGCATTCCGAGCGCCGATGGCCGCGGCTGAGGGCGGGCATCATGACGTTCTCGAGGGCGGTGAACTCGTGCAGCAGGTGGTAGAACTGGAACACGAACCCGATGCGCTCGTTGCGGATCCGGTTGATCTGGCTCCGGCTCATCTGCTGGTAGGGGGTCCCTTCGAAGAGGATCTCTCCGCCCGTGGGACGGTCCAGGGTGCCCATGAGATGGAGGAGGGTGCTCTTGCCGACGCCGGAGGGTCCGAGGATGGCGAGGACTTCGCCTTCGTGGACCTCGAGGTCGACGCCCCGCAGCACTTCGAGGGTTCGGGTGCCGTCGTGATAGGACTTCCGGACGGCGCGGCACTCGAGGATGTTACTCATAGCGAAGGGCGTCCACGGGGTTGAGGCGGGCGGCGCTCCACGCCGGATAGAGCGTGGATACGAAGGTGAGCACAGCCGCCGCAACGGCGATGACTCCGACGTCGCCCCAGTCGATGACCACGGGGATGCGGTCGAAGTAGTAGATCTGGCTGTTGAACAAGTCGACCCCCAGCACCCAGGCGATGGCCTCGGCGATGGGGTTGAGATAGGTGGCGATGAGGATGCCGGCCACGACGCCGATGACGGTGCCGCCCAAGCCGATCATCAGCCCCTGGAGCACGAAGAGGAGCAGAATGGAGCCGCTGCTGACCCCGAGGGTACGCAGGATGCCGATGTCGTGGCGCTTCTCCATCACCACCATGATGAGCGTGCTCGTGATGTTGAACGCCGCCACGAGGATGATGAAGGTCAGGATGATGAACATGGCGACCTTCTCCTGAACGAGGGCGTCGAAGAAGGCCTGTTGGCTCTGCCACCACGTGGTGGTGCGCAGTGCCGTCCCCTGGGAGATGTTGCGGGCCACCTCTTCGGCGACCTTGGGATCGACCAGCTTGGCGTGGATCGCCTCGACGCCGTCGATGCCGTTGAGGGCCTGGGCGGTGGGGATGTCGACCCAGGCGTAGATGTTGTCGAACTCCGACATGTTGGCCTGGGCGACGCCGCTGACCGTGAGCCAGACATTCTGCGGTTTGGGTCCGAGGGGTGTGGGGCGGCCCCGGGACGTGGTGACGCTGACGCGATCGCCCACGCGCGCCCCGATGCGGTCGGCCATGAGGTAGCCCAGGACCACCTCCTTGGGCCCGGGCAGCGTTCCCTCGGCGTACAGGCGGAACCGGCCGGGCTGGAGGTTCTCTTCGAGGAGGGTGACCTCCGACTCGAGTTCCGGGTCTACTCCGAGGACGAGCCCGCCCGTGCTGTAGCGGTTGCCGGCGGAGTCGACCTTCTCGATGAGGGCCTCGACCTGGATGAGGGGCCCGGCGGCCACGATGCGCGGGTCCTTGGCCTTGAGCTCGTCGATGAGGGCGTAGGGGTCCGGGATAAGACCGTAGTTGCTCTCGACGGTGAGGTGGGCGCGGTTGCCCACGATGGCGGCCTGGAGGGCCACGTCGAACCCGGTCATGACGCTCATCACCACGATGAGCGCGATGACGCCGACGCTGACGCCCGCCACCGATATCAGCGAGATCAGGCTGATAAATCGGTTGCGCCGCTTGCTGCGGACGTACCGCAGCGCCACAAACGTCTCAAATCGCATGGAGTTCCCCTATGCCGTACCGCCCCGCATGTTCCCTCGGCGGAGCGGATGCTCACGTCCGCAGGTGCGGAAAGAAGATCACCTCTCGGATGGAGGGCGAGTCGGTCAGGAGCATGGCCAGCCGATCGATCCCGATGCCGAGCCCGGCGGTGGGGGGCATGCCCACCTCGAGGGCCGTGATGAAGTCCTCGTCGAGGCGCTGGGCCTCTTCGTCGCCCCGTTCGCGCTGCTGGAGCTGGTCCATGAAGCGGCCGTGCTGGTCGATGGGGTCGTTCAGCTCGGAGAAGGCGTTGACGACCTCGAGGCGGCCGATCATGAGCTGGTACCGCTCGGTGAGGGCGGGATCGTGGCGCTTGCGTTTCGCCAGCGGCGAGATCTCGATGGGGTAATCGTAGAGGAAGGTGGGCTGCACCAGTTTGGGACGCACCCGTTCCTTCATGACCTCGTCGACGATCTTTCCGTAGCCCATGGTGGGGTCCACCTCGATGCCGATGCCCTGGGCGAGACGGGCCGCCTCGTCGCGGTCGCGGGTGGCCTCGAGGTCGATGCCGGCGTACTGCCGGATGGATTCGAAGAGGGGAATCCGCTTCCAGGGCCGGGCCGCGTCGATCGTCTCGCCGTCGTAGGGGAAGGTCGTTCCGCCGACGGCCTTTTCGATGACCGCGGCGAGGACTTCTTCTGTCTCGTCCATCAATCCCCAATAATCCTGGTAGGCCTCGTAAAGTTCCAGCATGGTGAATTCGGGGTTGTGGGTGGTGTCGATGCCCTCGTTGCGGAAGCAGCGGTTGATCTCGAAGATCTTCTCGAATCCGCCCACGATGAGGCGCTTGAGATAGAGCTCGGGCGCGATGCGCAGGTAGAGATCGCGGTCGAGGGCGTTGTGGTGCGTGATGAAGGGCCGGGCCGTGGCGCCGCCGGGAATGGGGTGGAGCATGGGCGTCTCGACCTCGAGGAACCCGCGGCGGATCAGCTCGTCGCGCAGGGTCTGGATGATGGCGATGCGCTTGCGGAACTTGTCCATGGCCTCGGGGTTGGCGACGAGGTCGAGGTAGCGCCGGCGGTAGCGGGTCTCGACGTCGGTGAGGCCGTGGTATTTCTCGGGGAGGGCGCGCAGCGACTTGGTGAGCAGCTCGTATCGCTCGACGAAGACGGTGATCTCGCCGGTGCGGGTCCGCTTGACGCTGCCCGTGACGCCCAGGAAGTCGCCGATGTCGAGGTCGTCGAGAGCGGCGAAGGCCTCGTCGCCCAGGGCGTTCTTGTTGAGGTAAAGCTGGATGCGCGCGGTCTCGTCGCGCAGGTCGGCGAAGGAGCTCTTGCCGTGGCTGCGGAAGGCCACCATGCGGCCGGCCAGGCGCGCGGGCAGTTCGACGGCCGATTTGTCGTCCGCGGCGGCTTCGGCGCGCTCGAAGGCGGCCCGGGCGTCTCCGATGGCAGAGGAGCGGTCAAAGGTATATTTGAACGGTTCGTCGCCGCGGGCGCGGATGCGCTCGAGCTTGGCGATACGGTTGGCGCGCAGTTCCTGTTCTGTGGTTCGAGTTTCTTCCGTCATGCCGACTCCTGGCCGTTCCGATGGAGATTCCACTTCAAGTAGGCCTCGATGAAGAGGTCGATTTCGCCGTCGAGCACCCGGTCGACGTTCCCGGTTTCCGTTTCGGTGCGCAGGTCCTTGACCAACTGGTAGGGGGCGAGGACGTAGCTGCGTATCTGGCTGCCCCAGGCCACGTCCGACTGGCCCTCGCGATGGGCCAGTCGTTCGGCCTCCTGCTTCTGCATCTCGATGTCGTAGAGCTTCGACTTCAGGAGCTGCATGGCCGTGGCGCGGTTGCGATGCTGGGAGCGCTCGATCTGGCAGGCCACCACAATGCCCGTGGGCTTGTGGATGAGCCGCACCGCCGAGCTGGTTTTATTGACCTTCTGACCGCCGGGCCCGCTCGAGCGGAACACCTGCATTTCGATGTCCTCTTCGCGGACCTCGATGTCGATGTCGTCGTCCACCTCGGGCAGCACTTCGACGGCGGCAAAGGAGGTGTGCCGGCGCTTGGCGGAGTCGAAGGGCGAGATGCGGACCAGACGATGGACCCCGTTCTCGGACTTGAGGTAGCCGTAGGCGAAGGGGCCCTCGATGCGCAGCGTGGCGCCCTTGATGCCGGCTTCGTCGCCGGGCTGAAGGTCGACGACCTCGACCACGTACTCGTGCCGTTCCGCCCAGCGGCTGACCATTCGATAGAGCATCTCGGCCCAGTCGCAGGACTCGGTGCCGCCGGCCCCGGGATGGATGTTGACGATGGCGTTGCTCGCGTCCCGGGGGTCGGTGAACAGGCTGTTGAGCTCGAGGCGGCGCAGCTTGGCGTCGAGGCTTTCGGCGAGATCGTGGATCTCGGCTTCCAGCGATTCGTCGCCCTCCGCCTGGGCCAGCTCGACCAGGACCTGGGCGTCTTCGAGCTCGCGGCGCAGGTTGTCGGGGGCTTCCACCGTGTTCTTGAGCGACTTGAGCTTCTGCAGGGTCTTTTGGGCCGCGTCGGGGTCGTCCCAGAATCCGGGCGCGCTCGTGCTCTGCTCGATCTGGTGGATCTGCGCTTTGAGGTTGTAGACGTTGAGGGCCCGGCTCAGGTCGTTGAGCCGGACCGCGAAGTCTTCGAACCTTTCGGCGGTCTCTTCGTACATACGCGTTGAGTTTCCTTTAGACGAAAACGGGGAACGGGGCGTTCCGGAAACCGATCGTCCACAGTTTACACAGTTTTGAGAGGCGGCACCGGCGAAGAGCCCGTCGCCTCCGGCCGTCGGAACCCCGGGGCCGCGACGATCCGCGCTGACCTGTGCAATCGGTGGACGATCTCCATTTTCCTTTTCCGTGTTGTCGGTTCCATTGAAGTCGAACCTTGTTCGGTCGCCCTAGGAGGCGAACCAGGGTATTACGAAATAGTATAAGACCGGGGCGGCGAAGAGGAACCCGTCGCATCGGTCGAGGACGCCGCCGTGGCCGGGAAAAAGCACGCCCGAGTCTTTGACGCCGGCATCGCGCTTGATGGCGGACTCGGCGAAGTCGCCGACCTGGGCCACGGCGGAGAGCAGGGCGCCGGCGAAAAGGTACCGAGGGAAATTCCAGTCGGGCAGCGGCCCGTCGGGGAACCTTCGGTAGAGGAAATAGAGCACGGCCATCCCCGCCAGAGAAAACACCAGCCCCCCCGCCGCGCCTTCCCAGCTCTTGTTGGGACTGATGGCCGGGGCGACCTTGTGGCGGCCGAAGCGGGATCCCACGAAGTAGGCGGCGGAGTCGGTGAGGACGACGGCGACGATGAGGAGCGTGACGAGGCCGGGCCCGATGTGGACGTCGCCTCGGTGTACGCTGTGGAGCAGGGTGAAGTGGGCGCCGAACCAGCCGACGTAGAAGATGCCGAAGACCGAGCTGGCCAGGCCGGGCACGGACCGCTGATTGCGTACCACGTGCAGGGTCGACACGAGCAGGGCGCCGCCGTAGAGGAGGAAGCTCGTGAGGAGGGGGCTGCCCGCGAGGCCGCTGAAGGCCAGGGCGGTGCCGGCCACGATGCCGCCGATGGTCTCGGGGGAATAGCCGCGGGCGCGGACCATGGCGTAGTACTCGAAGAGGCCGACGCCGGCCAGGGCCGCCACGAAGAGGGCAAAGCCGACGCGCAGCGACGGCGCCCAGATCAGCACCAGGAGCAGCGGAAGGACCACCGCCGCCGTGGCGAGCCGAATCGCGAGGGCCTGTCCCCATTTTCCGGCCATGGCCGCCTCACCGTCCGCCGAAGCGGCGATGGCGCCGCTGAAACTCGGCGATGGCTTTGAGGAGGTGGCGGCGGCGGAAATCGGGCCACAGCACCTTGAGGGGGACGATCTCGGCGTAGGAGGCCTCCCAGAGCATGAAATTGCTGAGCCGGACCTCGCCGCTGGTTCGGATGAGGAGGTCCAGCTCGGGCAGATCGGGCACATAGAGGTGTCGGGCCACGCAGGCCTCGTCCACGTCTTCGGGCCGCAGCTTTCCGGCGGCGACTTCGGCGGCGATGGCGCGGGCGGCGTCGACGATCTCGGCGCGGCCGCCATAATTGAGCGCCACGTTGAGGATCATGTCGCGGTTGTTCGCGGTGAGGGCCATGCTGTCGCGGACGTCGTGGAGGGTCTGGGGCGACAAGTCCTCCAGGCGGCCCATGAAGGTGACGCGGATCCCCTCGCGGTGGATGCTCTCCATCTCGAGGCGGATG
>CAYVOE010000024.1:0-22479 GCA_964452795.1 uncultured Nitrospiraceae bacterium | reverse complement strand
ATCACCAACAACCGGTCTAGCGAAGCAACCCTCGGGGAATCTCCACCGCTAACCAGCGGTGGCCCCATTGAAGCCATCCAGGCCTACCCGCAGGGCGATACGCCTCCCTGACATATCTCCACCGCTAACCAGCGGTGGCCCCAGTGAAGCTGTGCTAACGTGGATATCCATTCTCTCTCTCCTCCTGATCTCCACCGCTAACCAGCGGTGGCCCCATTGAAGCCGGCAGAGGGTCAGGTGAAGAGGCGCCATCTGGCAGACTACCGTAGGGACAAGGTCTCGTCGTCGATGCGGAGGAGGCCTGAGCGCTCTTTGACAGATCTCTTCTCGGATGCTATAATACTGCGTGTGCGTAGCGCGCACGGTGGGCAACCGGAGTGGCCGTGAAGGCCACGCCAGCCTGCCCCTGACACCGGGCAAGGTGGCCGCGTCGAACCGAAGGGTTCGGCGGTTGCGGTTCGGACGAGTTCTCCAGCGGGCTCGGACCGAACAAAACAATAGGTGTCGCGACGAGCAAGGCCCAGGACGCGCGTGTGAGAAGGGTTGAGCCGTCGTTTCCCGCCTTTTGGTCCCTCCCGGTTGCCCCAGCAGGACGTTCGCGTTTTGTCCGCATGGGGCGGCGAAACCAAACCGGGAGGGCGAGTCATGTCCCATCATCCTGAGTCTTCGAGCGAAGCGTATCGATCCGTCGACCTGCGGATTACGGTAACGTACCGCGACGGATCCGTCTCTCCGGCGCAGTTGAGCGATCTGGCGGCCGGCGTTGCGGCGTTCTACGAGAAGTATGTGTCCGATCCCGAGGTGGACCGCGTCGTCATCGAGTATGGAAGCCTCGAGCCCTTCGTGGCCTACACCCGTCAGGAGGGGATCCTCGAGCCGCTCTGGCCGGATGAGTTCCGGGAGACCGTTCGACAGCTTCGGGCATCGGGCGTCGCCGTGGGAGACGAGATCTCCGGCATCGTCCCCAAAGGACCGGGGATTCTCGAAGTGCCCGATTTCCTTCATCGGGAGCCTCCGAACCGCGTGGAAGATTTCGAGCGCTGCCGCCACACGAAAGACTATCTGGCCCACTGTAGTCGGACCTGCGGCGTCGATCGCAAGACCCTCTGGCGGATCACGGGTCTGAAGCACCTGACCAAGTTCGACAAGTTCCGAGCCCAGTGGCACGCCCTGGCGCGCCCGATACGGAAGGTGTATCTCGAGGCCATCGGCGTGGATTTGGACGTGCTGCGCGAAGTGGTGGAGCTGGACCGGAAGGACTTTGCCGCTGCGCTCACGCTACCGCGCCATCCCCGTTCGGTGATGATTTACCTGTTCGGGGGCATCTACCTTCACCGTCCGATTCCCGAGGACTGGTCGGAGGAACAGGCCCTCGGATGGATGCAGGCCCACACGGCGGAACGGGGCCTCCGGACGCTGCTGTCCTACCCGGACCTGTTGACCTACATCGTGTGGCCCGAGCGCGGCCTGAAGCGCTACGAGTATTGGCCGAGGCTGCGCGAGACGAAGACGGAAGTCGATTTCGGGCCCTCGGGCGCCGGCATCGGCACCCTCAGCATCGGCGGCCGGCGCTTCTAGCAGGCGGAGGGGCGCTGGTAAGCGCATTCGAGGCCGGCATCGGCGGTGACCGCAAAAGCGTCGGGTCTCGTACTGTCGGGCGGAAGCGCTTCAACCGGCTGACCGGAGGTAAGCGGGCTAATTCCCGCGTACGGCGGAGAAAGAAAAACGGAGAGCGCGGCAGACCTTGGGGGTCGGTGCGCTCTCCGGAATAGACTGGCTCCCCGAGCAAGACTCGAACTTGCGACCCGCTGGTTAACAGCCAGCTGCTCTACCAACTGAGCTATCGGGGAATCCCTTTGGCCGGAGAAGTCTATCACCTTCCTCGCGCGAAATGCAAATCGTCGTAGGGGCGCTGCGGGAGCCGGGACGGGGCGGGGGCTTCCGGGGGCGTGGGCCCCAGGGCATTGACGGGACGTAGGACGGGGGCGAAGGGAATTGTGGAGGAAGTTGTCAAGGGATTACTTGGGGTGGGACGGAGACGGCGGCGCATTTCTTTTGGCGGGGGAAGGGGTTACGGGGGGTTGAAAGGAAGCGGATCGGGTGGGGCGAGGAAAAATGTTTCAAAATTACACATTTTTCACACATAGTTTCAAAATAGTACAGTAGCGACGGGATTTGGACGGGGGCGGGATGAAGTTTCGGGGCAGAGTGAGGAGTGTAAGTGATTGGAATATAATGACTTAGGTGGGTGTTAGGTTAGGTGGAGGGGATTTTAGCACTCTGGCATGTCGATTGCTAATAATCGGGCGGGGCATTAAAAAGGCTGTGCCGGGCACGTACCCGGCCTTGGGAACGCCCCGCCTGGGGCTGAATAGATTGTGAAGGAGGTATGCAGCAATGGGATTCAAGACTTGGGATCCATGGCGTGAACTTGAAGCTCTGCGACGCGATTTCGACCGGTTCTTCTCCCAGATGGTGGGGGACGGCGACCGTTTCCCCTTCTCTCGGGTGAGTTTTCTGCCGGGTCGCGCGGCACGGAGCTACCCGTTGATCAACATGCGCGACGATCGTGAGAACCTCTATCTCGAGGCGTTGGCGCCCGGGCTGAACCCCGAGTCGCTGGAGATCACGGTGGTGGGCGATACGCTTCGGATGGAAGGCGAAAAGCAGGCCGTGTCGGCCGATGTGAAGCCGGAGAACTGGCACCGGAGCGAGCGAAGCGCGGGTCGGTTCATCCGGACGCTGACGCTTCCGGCGGAGGTGGAGAGCGACGGGATCCAGGCGGAGTACCGCAACGGGATCCTGCGCATCACGATGCCGAAGTCGGAGCGGTCGCGGCCGAAGCAGATTGCCATCAACGTGCAGTAGGTTGAGGCCGGGCCTGCCAGAGAAGGAGCGAGAAGAGCGATGAAAGAGAGCACAGTTCCCGTTCGTACGGAAGAGCAACAGAATCTGCCGCAGGAGAGCACGCGGGAGGAAACCCGCGTCCTGACGCCGCCGGTGGATATCTTCGAGATAGACGACGGTCTGGCGGTGGTGGTGGACCTGCCGGGCGTGGATAAAGAGCACGTGGACATCAACGTGGACAACAACATCCTGACGATCCGCGGCCGGGTGCAGGCGGACGATCGGGGAGAACCCCTGTACCGCGAGTTCCAACTGCGCGATTTCTTCCGTCAGTTTGAGTTGAGCGAAGAGATTGACCAGGAGAAGATCCGGGCGGACATGAAGCACGGCGTGCTGACGATCCACCTGCCGAAGGTGGAGCGGGCCAAGCCGCGCCGCGTCCCGGTCAACGTCCAGGGTCAGTAGGTAAACGATAACAAGGCGATTCCGGGGCGCCCCCGGGACGGCGGGCGCTCCGTTATCGGCCTGGAAGGAAAGGTGATTGGCCGTGTCGAATCTCGTACCGAGAAACGTGCAGCGTTCTTTGGGACGGCTGCGAGACACCGTGCGAGACGCGGCGGACCGGTTTCTTCCGGAGCGCCGCGGGCGCGCGGACGACAACATGTTTATGTCCGTGTTCACTCAGGGGGGCCCCGCCGTGGAGGTGGTGGAGGAGGACGACCGGATCCTCGTGACGGCCGAGCTTCCCGGCGTGGACCAGGATGACGTCAAGGTGGAGCTGGCCGGTGACCGGCTCATCCTCCGGGGCGAGAAGAAGTCGAGTCATGAGGAGCGCAAGGGCGACTTCTACTACTCGGAACGGAGCTACGGTTCCTTCTCGCGAACGGTTCATTTGCCGACGGAGGTGGATGCCGACCGGTCCAAGGGCGAGTTCCGGAACGGCGAGCTGAAGCTGACGCTTCCGAAGACGGAAGAGGCCATGGCGCGCCGGCGCCGGATTCCGGTCGAGTAGGGTTTCGAATCGCAAACGAGCGTGTTCGTTTTGGGCGGGGCCCGTGTGCCTCGCCCGTTTTCTTTTGTCTCGATCGCGCCGGGGACACCCTGCCCGGATCCTTGGGGTAGCGAGCCGTCCCGCATCCAATCGGACCGTTCTTTGGGAGAGAAGTGGCCCATTTCCGCCTGAATTGATACAATTCCCGGTAACGGCTCTGGGGGCATAGGGCGTGCCCGCAGATGTGGGGAGGAAAATGGGCTATGACGCACCGGAGGGAGAAAGCGACCGGCGGGGCAGACCGGTCTGAGGGCATTCAGGTCAACCGCGACAGCGCGCTCACGCTCCAGCAGCAGGTGCGCAACCACATCCTGTTTGCTGTGGCCACCGGTCGCCTGCGGCCGGGCGACGGTCTGATGTCGGCGCGGGAAGTGGGCGAGCGCCTGGGATTGAATCCCACCACGGTTCTCACGGTGTATCGCGAACTGGAGCTGATGGGGATCCTTCGGATGCGGCGGGGCGTGGGCGTGTTCGTGTGCGACCGCATCGACCCCGGGCTCCGGAAGAAGGTGGAGCGTTACGTGGTCGACCGCCTGAGCACGGCGGCCGCCGAGGCCCGCGCGGTGGGGTTCACGCAAGAGGAGATCCTGGAAGTGGCCCGGGCGAGCTACGCGTCGGACGTTCCCCTTTATGGACCGGCCCCGGCCGAGGTGGTGGAGCGGATCGCGCCGCGCGGGCCGTAGCGGCGGAGTCGACGATTACGGGACACGCAAGGTCGCGACCAAGTCGGCGAGGACGGGATATCGCTCGGCGGTCTCGGCGACGTCCTGTTTGAGCAGGCGCAGTCCTTCGGGGATGTGTTTGCGGAAATAGGGCTTGCCCTGAACCGTCGAGAGGAAGGCGTAGGCGCCGAGGGCCTGCATGTGGCGCTGGAGCCGGCAGATCGCCAGCGATCCGAGGAACTCCGGAACGGAGAAGCCCCCTTCGTCGCGCCGGGTCCGCTGCTCGATGTAGTGGTCGAGGAGGCGTTCGCGCAGGGTGTCGTCGAGCCGGTAATAGGGGTCCCACAACAGGGAGGCGATGTCGTAGGCGCAGGGGGCGCGGCGGGCGCCCTGGTAGTCGATGAAGCGGGGCCGTCCGCGGGCGATCATGATGTTCTGGGACTGGAGATCGCGGTGGATGACGGCCTTGGGGCGGGCGTCGGCGTCTCGGGCCAGTCGATCGAGCTCGCGGTCAAGCGCGTCGCGGCGGGCGGGGCGCTGGCCGCAGAGGTCCTCGACGAAGCGCTCGAGGAAGTAGCGGGTCTCCCAGCGGAAATAGTCGAAGTCGAAGAGGCGGCCGGCGAGGAGTTCGCATTCCTCGACGTGGAGCGCCGCGTCCACGTGGAGCGGGATCAGGCTGTCGAGGACGGCGCGGTATATGGCTTCGACTTCCTCGGGCGCGCGGGGGACACGCAGGTAGTTGTAGAGCGAGAGGTCGCCGAGGTCTTCGAATTCGGCGCGCCTGGCTTCGGGATCGGAGCGAAGCAGCCGGGGCACGGGCACGCCGTGGCGCGCGAAAAACCGCGAGTATTCGATGTGGCGCTCGTAATCGACTTCGTCGGGGGGGCACACCATGCGCACGGCCGTGGTCGCGTGGTCGTGAAACCGGAAATAGCGCCGTCCGGAACCGCCCACGCCGATGGGCACGCCGAATTCGGTAGCGGGCAGGCCGAGGAATTCCGGCTCGGTCAGCGTGATGCAGAATCCGTCGCCCACGATACAATTCTCGTAGGCGGCTCCCTCGGCGAGGTGCGCACTGGGGAGGGCGATGACGTTGCGCAGCCGAGCGCCGGCGCCGACCCGGCAGCCGTCCTCGAGGACCACGTAGCCGTCGAGCTCGGCGGGGGTTCCGGACACGCGGGCGCCCACGTGGATCCATTCGCCGTCCCGGCGCAGCGCATCCACCACGGCGGCGGCGTAGAAGGCCGGGGTGCCGATGTCGTGCCAGAGACAGCCGGTGACGTCGACGCTGCCCACGGTCCGGCCGGCCCGGATGGCGACTCCCCAGACGTCCGGCGCGTGGGATTCCCCTTCCGGCAGGAAATCGAGGAACTCGGGTTCGTAGACCGCCACGCCCGTGTACGCCCGGATCCGCGCGGCGCCCCTGCGCCAGATCGCGTCGCCCACGCCCAGGACGCGACCGGCTTCGTCGACGTGGACCTTGTTGTGGGCGGGACAGTCGTGGAGGGCGAGGGTGGCGATGTGGCCCGAGGTCTCGTGGGCCGCGACCAGGGCGGCCAGGTCCAGATCCGTGAGGATGTCGCCGTTGTGGACGAGGAACGGCCCGGTGCGGAGGATGGACGCGGCGTTCTTGAGGGCGCCTCCGGTCCCCAATAGCTCCTTTTCGAGGAAGACGGTGACCGCGTCGCCGCAGGGGGAGGCCTGGAGCCACGCGGCGAGGGCTTCCGCCTTGTGGTGCAGGTTCACGCCGATCCGTTCCACGGGAAGTGCCGAGACCCGCTCGAGGGCCCGCGAAAGCAGGGGACATCCCCGGACGGGCAGCAGGGGCTTGGGGATGTAGTCGGTGATGGGCCGCAGCCGTTCTCCCCGTCCTGCCGCGGGGACAAAGGCGTTCAACTTCCGTGACACGAAAATTCGTCCTCCTTTGACCGCCGCGGATCATGGCACAGTCGCGCGCCAGATGGAAGCGGCTTGGACGTCTCGCCCGGGAAGAAAAGAAAGAAACCCGGGCCGGATCGGCCGAGCCACGTTGCTTTGCGGGCCTTTCTCGTGTCATGGTACGGAATTGTGTCAGCCATTCAGGGCGGCTGGGAATGAGAATACTCCACGTCTACAAGGACTTCGATCCGCCGGTGCGGGGCGGCATGGAACGGCACATGGCGCTGATGTGCCGGTTTCAGCGGCAATGGGCGGAGGTGGAGGCGTTGACGTGCAGCCGGTCGCTTCGGACGTCGGTGGTGGAGCGGGACGGCACGCGGGTGACGGAAGCGGGGGAGTGGTTCCGGTTCCAGCGCGCGCCCGTGTCGCCGACGTTCCCGTGGCATCTGCGCCGGATTCCGGCGGACGTGGTGGTGGTGCATGTGCCGAACCCGACGGCGGAGGTGGGGTGGCTGCTGGCGCGCCCGCGGAGGCGCCTGGTGGTGCGCTACCAGAGCGACGTGGTGCGGCAGGCGGCGGCGATGCGTTTTTACGGGCCGGTGCAAATGCAATTCCTGCGGAAAGCTGATATCATCCTCGTCGCTTCGGAGCCCTATCTCGAGACTTCGCCGGTGTTGCGGGGGCTGCGGGCGCGATGCCGGGTGGTGCCGCTGGGGATCCTGCCGGAGGCCTTTCAGCATCCGGATCCGGCCCGGGCGGCGGCGCTGCGCGAGCGGTACGGGGGGCCCTTCGTCTTCCATTCGGGCCGTCACCGCTATTACAAGGGGCTCGAGTACCTGGTGCGGGCCGCGCGCGACATCCGGGCCACGGTGGTCATCGCGGGCGACGGTCCGGAGCGGCCGCGGCTCGAGGTCCTGGCCCGCGAGACCGGGGCGCCGGTCGTGTTTCCCGGGACGCTCGAGCACGACGACCTGGTGGATCATCTGCATGCCTGCGCCGTGTTTGCTTTTCCGTCGTGCGAGCGGAGCGAGGCCTTTGGAATATCGATGTTGGAAGCGCACGCCGCCGGCCGTCCGGTGGTGGCGACGCGCCTGGGAACGGGGGTGGAGTTCGTGAACCGGGACGGTCAGACGGGGCTCAACGTGGCGCCCCGCGATCCGGGGGCGCTGGCCGAAGCGTTGAACGCCCTGCTGGCGGACGAGGGCCTGCGGGCGCGCATGGGCGAGTTCGCCCGACGCCGCGTCGAAGAGCAATTCCACGCCGAAGACATCGCCCGACGGGAGTTCGAGGTGTACCGGGGCCTGGCGGAATGACGGGCAACTGGTACCTGATCTACGCCTACGCGCTGGCGGTCTCCTTCGGCATGTCCCTGTTTCTGACGGAAGCGGTCCGCCGGGCGGCGCTGCGGCTGGGCGTGCTGGATCCGCCGGGGGAACGCAAGGTCCACACGGCCCCCGTGCCCCTTTTGGGCGGCGTGGCCATCGTGATCACCTTCTACGTGGTCATCCTGGGCCACCTGATCCTGATCGAACCGGTGCGCCGCCTGGGGTTCGGGTGGCTCGAAGAGCACGTGCTCTACTTCCTGGGCGAGGACGTGCTGATCAAGCTGACGGGGCTGTTCACGGGGGGGATTGTCGTCTTTGTGCTGGGCGTGGTGGACGACCTCAAGGCCCTGCGGCCCGAGGTGAAGCTGATCTTCCAGATCGTGGCAGCCCTGATCCTGATCCTGTGCGGGATCCATCTGAACCTCTTCTTGGAGAACCGGTGGATCGCCTACGCCATCACCCTGGTGTGGGTGGTGGGCATGATGAACGCCCTCAATTTCCTCGACAACATGGACGGCCTGTGCGCGGGGGTCAGTTTCGTGGCGGCCATGTCGCTGTTCCTGTGCGTGCTGCCCCACCAGGAGACGTTCAACGCGGCCCTGCTGATGGTCTTTGCGGGGTCGGTGGCGGGGTTCCTCTACCACAACTTCTATCCGGCCCGGATTTTCATGGGCGATGCGGGCTCCCTGTTCTGCGGCTACATCCTGGCCACGGTGCCGCTCCTGGCGACGTTCTACGAAGCCAGCACCCCCTCGCGGGTGGCCGTGGCGGCGCCGCTGCTTGCCTTGAGCGTGCCGATTTTTGATACCCTTACCGTCATGTACATCCGGTGGCGCAGCGGCGAATCCCTGATGAAGGGCGACAAGCGCCACTTCTCGCACCGCCTGGTGGATCTGGGCATGACCCGGGGCCAGGCCGTAGAGTTCATCTACCTGGTGGGGGCCGTGGCGGGTCTGGGCGCCGTCCTTCTGTCGTACGTTCGCACGACGGGCACGCTTCTCGTCTTCGCCATGGTGACGGGCGTCTACCTGCTGATCGTCCTGCTGATGAACGCCGGAAAGAAACGCGGAGGTAATCCATGAGCAAACGGCGCGGCACGGCTTCCCGGCCCAAACCCGCGAAGAAGGCGAAGCCGGAGCGCACCGGCGTTGCGGCCGCGCGGCTCGAGCCGCTCTCGCCGTCGGTCGGGATTCGCGCCTGGCGCACGCGGTGGCCCGAGGCGGTGACGGCGCTGTCGCTGGCCGGCGTGGTCCTGGTGCGCCCCTTCTGGGACGGCGTCACCTTTGAATACGGCAACTTCTACTTCCTGTGGGTGATCCTCGCGGCTTTCGCGTTCTGGGGCGTCCGGACGCTGATCCGGGGCGGCTCGATTCGGTTCAGCCGCCACCTGCTGCTGCTGGGCGGGTTCGTGGTGGTCGCGGCCTTGCTCGGCAGCCGCACGGTCGCCGTGGACCCCACCTATCGGGGGCTGCTGCTGTGGACGGGCTACTTCTTCTTGTTTGCCGTGGCGGCCAACGCGCTGCGGTCGCGCTGGGCCATCGGCCTGGTGCTGGGCGCCTTCGTGGTGGCGACCTTCGGCGAGACCATCCTGTCCTTTATCCACTATTATTTCGTGTTGCCGACGATTCGGCGGCAGTTGATCGCCGATCCGCGGCAATTGCTGATCCAGTTCAGCACGCCCGAGCTCACGCCGGAGCTCGCCCACCGGCTCAACATCAACCGCGCATTCGGGTCCTTCCTGTTCGCCAACGCCCTGGCGGCGTTTCTCATCCTGGGCATCCCCTACTTCGTGGGCGAGGCCTTCCGCAGCGTGCATTGTTTCCGCGAGGGCAAGCGCCTGCGCGGCAGGCCCGTGCTGACGGAGCAGGAGGACGTGCAGCGGCGCGTGACGGCGGCGGTGGTGGCGCTGGTGTTTTTCGCCGTCGCCTTCGAGACGGCCCGCTGGTGGTACCTGCGGACCCAGGGCATGGTCTACGGGCCCCAGCCCTGGAACGCCTTTCCCGGGCGGGTCGTATTGATCGTGGGAGTGCTTCCGCTGCTGGTGGCGGCCGTTCCGGCGCTGATGATCGGACGCCACGGCCCGCTCGTGGGGTGGTGGGGCGTCCAGGCGGTCTTTCTGCCGCTGGTGACCCTCCTTTCGCTGGAATGCCTGCGGCTGACCTTCTCGCGGGGCGGGTTTCTGGCCCTGGCGGGCGCCGCCGTGGCGGGAGCGCTGCTGGCGTGGGGAACGGGCCGGGCGGCCTCGCGATCGGGGGGAGGGCATGGGAGAACGGCCGCCGGGGCCGCCGCGGGGGTGCTGATCGCCCTGGCGGTGTGGGCCTCGCCGGAAGGGTTCGCCCAGGCGCCGCCTCAGCCGACCGCACCGGCCGCATCGGCTGCGGCGCCGGCCCCGGAACTCGTGGTGGAAGGGACGAACTACACGGCCAAAGACCTGGTCAACCCGGCCACGCTGTGGATGCGCCTGCAGTATTGGCGGATCGGGCTGCGGATTGTCGCCGACAACTTCTTCACGGGCGTGGGATTGATGAACTTCCCGTCGGTGTATCCCCAGTATCAGGACCTCGCGGCGACGCCCGTCAAAGCGGCTCATAACGACTTCATTCAGGTCTTCGCCGAGACCGGCGTTGTCGGCTTCCTCCTGTTTACGGCCTTCTGGGGTCATTTCCTGTATTGGGGGTTCCGGCGGATCCGGGCCCAGGAAGACCGGGGCGAGCGATGGGCCCTCATCGGGCTGTACACGGGTCTGCTGGCCTTCCTGATGCACTCGTTCCTTGACTTCAATTTCTACAATCCCAGCCTCGCCATGCTCCAGTTCCTGCTGGCGGGGGTGTTCCTGGCGCGGTGCGGCGAAGAGGCTCCGCCGTCGGGCAGCCGGACGCGCCATTCCCTGATCCTGGTGGGGCTGCTGATTGCGGTGGCCCTTGCGGCGGGGGCGAGCGCGCGGGTGTACCGGGCCCACGTCCTAACGGGCGAGGAGCGGGACCTGAACATGGGCCTCCAGGCGGCCCACGCCATCGCCGCCCTCGATCCCACGCGGTACCGGCTCGACGCCCCCTTCTCCGAATCGTACCAGGTCGTCTCCCGGATCGTGCCCGAGCGAGCGGACATCGAGGCCTTCGGCACCATACACCTTCCGCCCGTGGGGTCGGGCCAGGGGTACCGTCCGCTGGAGCCCGGCGCGGAGGCCCGGCCGGAGGAACTTGCGAACGGCATCGTGCTGGTGCGCCATCCCCAGGTGGCCCGGGCCAAGGTGATCGAGGGGGTGAAGCGGCGCATCGAGGAGCTGGAACGGGCCCACGGCCTCTACCCCCACGACCCCGACACGGCGATCAACCTCGTCCATTGGCACAATTTCCTGCGGGAGATTGCCGCCGATCCCGCGGAAAAGCGGACCCACGTCCTGGCGATGCTGCGCTGGGCCGAGATTGCCGTGAGCCGCAACTCGAAGATGGCCCTGCTGCGCAGCGTGCTGGGCGACGCCCTCCTGCGCCGGGCCGAGATCGAAACCGACCCGCGGCGCCAGCGCGAGTACACCGACCAGGCCATGCGCGCGTTTCGCGAGGCCACCGTCCTCGCGCCCACCTCTCCGGAGGTCTGGGAGGAGCTGAGCCGCCGGTCGTTGCAGTACGCCGAGTCGTTGCGCAAAGTCGACGCCGTCGACGAGGCCGCGCAACGGGAAGCGGAAGGGCGGCGCGCGGCGGAGCGGGCCCGTCAGATACGCAACGCGGGGTGAGATTCCCGGGAGGAGTCCCATGAACGTGCAAGTGATACACGGGCCGAACCTGAACCTGCTGGGTCGGCGGGAGCCGGAGGTCTACGGGCGCACCACGCTCGAGGACATCAACCGGATGCTCGAGGAGGAAGCGAAGAGCCGGGGCGCGCAACTCCGCACGTACCAGTCCAACAGCGAAGGCGACTTGGTCACGGCCATCCAGGAGGCGGTGGGGTGGGCCGACGTGCTGATCATCAATCCGGCCGCCTACACCCACACCAGCGTCGCCCTGCGCGACGCCGTGGCCGCCGTGGGCATCCCCACCATCGAAGTGCACCTGTCGAACGTCTACGCGAGAGAACCCTTCCGGCACCATTCGTACATCGCCCCCGTGGCCGTGGGCCAGATTTCCGGGTTGGGGGCCGAGGGATACCGCCTCGCCCTCATCGCCGCCGCCGCCCTCGTCCGCGGATAGGGTCCGCAGACGAGGGGTTTGCTCGCACGCGCTCGCGACGCGCGGATTTCCAGGTAAAGGGCGAGTCGCAGGCGTGCGTGCGGGCGACGGCGATTCGGACGATGGAATTGCGGGCGGGGCGGGGTTACTGGAATATGCCGAAGTTGCCCAGCAACAGCCACAGCAGAATGAAGATCAGGACGGTGCCGATGCAGCCGCAGCCGAATTGCTGGCGGGCTTTGTGGGCGCCGTAGCCGGCCACGAGACCGCGCAACAGTTTGCTCATGGGGCGAGACTCTCCTTGGTGGGATGGACAGGGCCGCGCGGAAACAGGCGGGTTTGGAGCGGGAGCCGATCCGTCGCGGCGGTATGACGATGTCAGTATCGCCGAGCGGGCGGGCGGAATCAAGACGCGCGTTGGACGAATTCGGGGCCGGCCGTGCCGGAGATTCGCGCCGTATCCGCCGTCTCTTCTTCTCCGCATCGGATGAAATTCCGAGGCCCGGGGGCGTATGATGAATTCCGGGTCGCCCCGGCGGCCCGTTCTCGCGCGGCGTCGCTTTCCCTCCGGCCGCGCGCACATCCCGAACCTTCCTCCGGATTCCGTAGACGATGAGAAAGGATACGGACATGACGACGACATTCCTGTGCGGTCTGCTGATCTTTCTGGGTGCGGCCGCGGCGGACGAGTCCCTGCCCCGGGAACGGCCCGCGGGCGAACTGGAAGTGGTGGCCCGGTTCGACGGCGCCATGCCCACGGGCGTGACGGTATCGCGGCAGGGCCGGATCTTCGTGAACTTCCCCCGTTGGGGCGATAACGTGGAGTACACCGTGGCCGAGGTACGCGACGGACGGCCCGTGGCGTTTCCAAACGCCGAGATCAATCGTCCGAATACCGACGACCCCGCCGCGCACCTGATCTCGGTGCAGAGCGTGGTGGTGGACCCGTCGGATCGGCTGTGGATCCTGGACACCGCCAACATCGAGTTCAAGGGGGTGACGCCCGGCGGCCCCAAGCTGGTGGGTGTGGACCTCAATACGAACCGGGTGGTCAAGACCATCGTGTTTCCGCCGGACGTGGCCCTGCCCACGACTTACCTCAACGACGTGCGCTTCGACCTGCGCCGGGGCGAGGAAGGCTATGCCTTCATCACCGATTCCTCGACGGACGGTCCGAACGCGCTTATCGTGGTGGACCTGGCGACCGGGAAGGCCTGGCGCCGGCTCGAGGATCATCCGTCGGTCAAGGCGGACCCGGATTTCCTGCCCATCGTGGAAGGGCGCACGATGCGCATGGACCCGCCGGAGCAGGAGCCCCGGAAATGGCTCGTCGGGGCCGACGGGATCGCCATCGGCGCCGACGGGGCGCGCCTGTACTATTGCCCGCTGTCCGCCCGACGGCTGTACAGCGTCGCCGTGGACGTCCTGGTCGACCCGGAGAAGTCGGACGAGGAAGCGGCGGCGATGGTGGAAGACCACGGCGAGAAGGGCGCGTCCGACGGGCTGGAGTCGGACGCCGAAGGGCGCGTGTACCTGACGGAGTACATGCACAACGCGATCCTGCGGGGCCGTCCGGGCGGTCCCTACGAGACGCTTGTCCACGACCCGCGGGCGCTGTGGCCCGACACCCTGTCCCTGGCCCACGACGGCTACCTCTACTTCATCGCCAACCAGCTCCACCGCCAGCCTTCGTTCCACGACGGCGAGGACTTGCGCGAGAAGCCGTACGTGCTGTTCCGGGTCAAGACGGACGGGACGCCCGTGTCGCTCCAGTAGCGGGCGTTCGCGCCCGGGCCGTTCGGCGCGCTATCATGGGCCCGAGATCCGTTTCCCGGCCCTTGCAGGAGAGATCGTTACGATGGCCCAGCGTCCGAACAACGAACCCGACGCCTTGCTCCGCGTTCGCCCGTAGGAGCGCGGCCGATGTACGACATGGAATGGACGCGCAAGACCGAGCGAAACGTGGTGGGGCTCATGTCGGGGTCCTCCTGCGACGGGATCGACGCCGCCCTGGTGCGCATCGAAGGGACGGGCGCCACCCTGCGCGCGGAACTGCGGGCCTTCGAGACCTTCCCCTACGACGAGGCCTTTCGGGCGCGACTGCTCGACCCCGAGCCCTCGGTGCGGGAGGTGTTGCGCCTCAACGTGGAGGTGGGGGAACGGCTGGCGGACGCGGTTCAGGGTCTGCGCGCGTCGGCGTCGGGGGAGGAAGTCGATCTGGTGGCGTCCCACGGCCATACGCTGGCCCACGTGCCGCCGGGGAACGACGACGGCGTGGCGGGCACGCTCCAGATCGGCGAGGCCGCCGTGATCGCGGAACGGACCGGCCTGCCCGTGGTGTCGGATTTTCGGCCCCGCGACATGGCCGCGGGCGGACAGGGCGCGCCCCTGGTGCCCTACGCGGACTGGGTGTTGTTCCACCGGCCCGGCGAGACGGTCGTTACCCTGAACATCGGCGGCATCGCCAATTTCACCGTGCTGGCGCCCGTCTTTGAAGACGTCGCGGCCTTCGACTCGGGACCGGGCAACATGCCCATCGACGGCGTGGTGCGCGCCGTCACCGGAGGGCGGGTCCACTACGACGCCGGCGGAGAAATGGCCGCCCGCGGCCGGGTGGCGGAGAGCCTGGTGACGCGCCTGCTCGACCATCCCTACTTCGACCGCCGGCCCCCGAAATCGACGGGACGCGAGGATTTCGGACCCGAGGTCTACCTCGCCGAGGTGCTCGGCGCTCCCGATCTCTCCGATGAAGACCGCGTCGCCACCGTGACGGCCGCCGTGGGCCGCAGCATTGCCGAGGCCTTCCTGCGGTTCGTGTCGCCCGAGGGACAGGCGCGCCGGATCCTGGTCGGCGGGGGCGGCGTCCACAACGCCACGCTGCTCCGCCACATCCGCGATTGGCTGCCGCGGGTGGACGTGTGCCCGCTTGACGAGGTGGGCTGGCCCGCCGACGCGCGCGAGGCCGTCGCCTTCGCCATCCTGGGGCACGAGACCGTCTGCGGGACGCCCGCCAACGTGCCTTCCGCCACCGGGGCCCGCCGCTCCGTCGTCCTGGGCAAGATCACCCCGCCGTAGCCCGGATCAGGCGCCGGAGGGCGCGCCTTTGCGCCGGTCGCGGGTGTCGCCGGGGCCGCCCCGGGCGCCGCGCACGCCGAGCAGAAAGTTCAGGATCCCCTTGAGAAAGGCGCGGTGGGCCGGCCAGTTGTCGAAGCCGTAGCCGCGCACCTGCCAATAGAAGGACCGGGCGATAAACGGCGCCTGCCGCAGGATGGCGGACTTGCGCCCGTGTCGGAACAGGCAGATGAGCCGGTTGCGGGTCCCGAAATAGGTGATGAAGGGCGAGATGCGGCCGGTGGTCTGGCCGTGGGCGTGGATGACCTCCGCCTGGCCCACGGTCAAGAGCTTCCAGCCCTTGTCCTGGAAGCGGCAGCAGAGGTCATAGTCCTCCCAGTTGGTGAAGAGGTCCTCGTCGAAGAGGCCCACCTCCTCGAGGGCTTTGCGCCGGAACAGGACCGCGCAGGCCGGCGCGAACTCGGTCTCGACCACGCCGCGGAAGGCCTCCGTGAGGGGTTCGCCGTCGCCCGCGTGGGTGTGGCGGCCCACGTCGCGGTGGAGGCGTCCGGTGTGGAACTGGACCCGCCGGTCGTCGCCGGGATACAGGAGGAGGGCGGTGGCCATGGCGGCGTCGGGCCGGGCTTCCATGGCGTCCACGAGGTGTCCGATGGCGTCTTCGTGGACGATGGTGTCGTTGTTGAGGAGGAACACGTAGTCGGCGCCCATCTTGAGGGCCCGTTCGATTCCGCGGTTGCACCCGCCGGTGAAGCCGGTGTTGTACGGGAGCTGTACGGGCACGATGGACGGGAAGGCCTCCTTGAGGGGCGCGCACCCGGGCACCCGGGACCCGTTGTCGACCACCACCACGTCCTTGCGGGGGTAGGTGTTGGCCTGCACGGATCGGATGCAGCGGGAGGTCATTTCCGTATCGTTCCAGGTGAGGATCACCGCCACCACGTAGGGGCGGGCGCTGTCGTCTCTTTCCACTCGGTCCACTCCATCCATAGTCATTGCCGCCGTTCGCCGCCGCGGGGACGGGCCGGCGTTCTTACACGATTCCTCTCGCCGCAGGGGCGATTCGGCCGGTCTCAGGCGCCGCCGCCGGGCTCCTGGGGAGCCAGGGGGGTGGCCGGCTTGCTGTCGGTGAGGTAGTTCTCCGTCAGCTCCTGGCGCAGGTATTCGAAGGCGCCGTCGACGTCGTCGAAGACGCGGAACAGGCCCAGGTCTTCGGGACTGATGACGCCCCACTTGGCCAGCGCGTCGAAGTTGACGACCTCCTTCCAGAACTCGCTGCCGTAGAGCACGATGGGCATGTACTTCGTCGATTTCTGGGTCTGGACGAGCGTGAGCACCTCGAAGAGCTCGTCCAGCGTGCCGAATCCGCCGGGAAAGACCACGAGGGCCTTGGCCATTTTCACGAACCAGAACTTGCGCACGAAGAAGTAGTGGAATTCGAAGGCCAGTTCGGACGTCTGATAGGGGTTGCCCCGCTGTTCGTGGGGGAGGCTGATGTTAAGGCTGATCGACCGGCCGCCGGCCCGCTGGGCGCCGAGGTTGGCCGCCTCCATGATCCCGGGACCGCCTCCGCTGCAGACCACGAACCGTTTCAGCGACCCCGGCAGCGACAGGTTCCATTCGGTCAGTTTCTCGGCCAGCTTCGCCGCGTCTTCGTAGAATTGCGACATCCGGACGGAGCGCTGCGCCCGTTCCAGGGCCAGCTGAAGCTCCGCCGTGGGCTCGTCGACCTCGGCCAACTGCGCCTCGAGGGACTGGAGGTTCTTCTCGGCCGCGTCTCGAGGGCGGGCGCGGGCGGAACCGAAGAACACCACCGCGTCGCGCACGCGCTGGCGTCGGAACCGGCTCTCGGGCTCGATGAACTCGGCCAGGATTCGGACGGGCCGAGCGTCCGGGCTGTTCAGGAATTCCAGGTTCTTGTAGGCTTTTTCGGGATGTTGAAGGTTTTCTCTCTGGTCGTCGTTCGACATCGTCAGTCCTTAAGATCGGCACGGTGCGTTCGGTCGTCCCCGCTGCACGGGACTTTAATCGTACCACAGGCTTCCGCGCCCGTGCGCCGTGGCGTAGGTGGCTTGAGTGTCCCCCCCCAGGACAAGAAACGGAGAACCCGGTCGAGACGGCCAAACGCTTCCTATACGGCAGTTTACAACGTCTTATCCATGTACTAGACTGAAGCGGTCGGCAGGGACCGTTGTCCGGGACCGCGGGCGCCCCCGAGGGGCGCAAATCAGGAGCGAAACCCATGCGAGGCAACACGGCGGACCCCTTGGTGGCGTCGTTGCAACGGGTGCGGCGCCGCCTGGCCCTTCAACAGTGGATTCACTTCAGCATTCGGTCTTTGTGGTATTCCCTGAGCGCCTGCGTGGCGGCGGTGGTCCTGGTGAAGCTGTTTCCCGCCCTGGGCGAGCCCCAGTTCCTCTGCCTGGCGCTCCTGGCGCTGGGTCTGGCGACGGCCGCGGGCCTGGCGGTGCGGCGGCGGCCCCGGCTGGTGGACGCGGCGCTCGAGGCGGACCGGCGCCTGGGCCTCGACGAACGGCTGACGAGCTCCCTCGCGCTGGCGGACCGGGAGGGGGGCATGTATACCGCCCTCCACGCGGACGCGCGCCGGCACCTGGCTCAACTTGACGTGGTCCGCGCCTTTCCCCTGGTTCCGCCCCGATCGACGCGGTGGTTGCTGGTGCCCCTGGCGGCGGTGGTGCTGGCCTCGTTGATGCCGGAGCTGGACGTGTTTCAGTTTCGGGAGCGCCAGGCCGAGGCAAAGGCCCGGGAAGAGGCGCGCCATCTGGAAGCCGAGCGGCTGCTCGAGGTGGTGAAGCCGCTGAAAGAGTCCGAGCTGGTGGAAGGCGATGCGGCGGACCTGGCGGAATTCGCGCAGGCGGTTGAACGGGTGGCGGAGGAGCTCAAGGCGGGGGAACTCACCGAAAAACAGGCCCTGGCGAAGCTCACCAACCTGAGCGAGGCGCTGGAATCGCAGCGGGAACAGCTTAAGCAGGCGGCGGCGGTGCCTCAGCTTTCGGCGCGCCTTGCGGAGTACGGCATGGCCCGCGACCTGGCCAGGACCGTGCAGGACGGCAACTTCGAGAAGGCGGTGGAGGAGGCGCGCCGGCTCCAGGAGAAGCTGGAGAAGGGCGAGCTGACGGCGGAGGAGAAGAAGAAGCTGGCCGAGGCGCTTCAGAAACTCTCGGAAAGCATGAAGGGCGAGAGCGGCACGCAATCCCAGGCCCTGCAGAAAGCCCTGGAGAAAGCGGCGGCCGGCATGGGTATGGAGGGGCTGGATCCGGAAGCCCTGCAACAGGCCCTGGATGGGTTGGAAGCTCTGGAAATGTCGCTGGAGGACATGGCTTCGGCCATGGAGCAGCTTGAGAAACTCGACGCGGCCCGGCTCAAGCTGGCCCAAGCCCGGCAGCGCATGATGGGGCCCAGCTCGTATTGCCGGATGTGCGGCGCGGAACTGAGCGAGTGTCCGAACGGTTCGAAATGCACCGGTTGCGGCGAAGGCATGTCGTGCTCGGGCATCTGCGGGTCGTGCGCGGGCGGCGACGGCTACGGTCCCGGCATGGGCAACCGCGGCCGCGGCGAGGGCAACACCACGGGGCCTCTGCCGGACGTGAACGACGGGTTCGAGCCCACGATGCTGCCGGGCGGCATGACCCCCGGCCAGGTCATTGCGGACATCGTGCAGCGGACCCGGCCCGACGGGGAAGACGCGGAGCCGACGGCGGACTTCGTGAGCGGGGCCTTCATCGAGGTTCAGCAGCAGGCCGAGCAGGCCCTGACCCGCGAGGAGATCCCGGTGGGGTCGAAGGAATACGTCCGCCAGTATTTCGGATCGCTGGAGCCGGAAGCCGGAGCGGACGAGCACGAGGGACACGACCACGGGGAATGATCCGTGACGGGCCTCCCGGAGCCTGTCGGGGGGCCGGCATGTGCGAAACCCAAGGTGTGCGGGACACGCCGAGGGTAAAGCGGATTTCGAGGAGGGGACGCATTTCCCCCGATCCCAGCGACCGATACCGAGACCCGGGAGTATTTGCGTGCGACTGAGCAGGCGGCGGTTCCTGGAGCGAGGCGCCCGCGCGTGTGCGGTCGCGGGGGTGTGCCTGGGGACGGCGGACTGCGGGGTCGCGGGCGGCCGTCGGGTGGCGGCGACGGTCTGGGGCGGGCCGGGCCGGCGCCGGGGCGAGTTTCAGCGGCCCCGGGCGATTGCGGCGTACAAGGGCGAGGTCTACGTCATCGACACCTCGGGCCGGGTGCAGGTGTTCACGGCCGAGGGGGAGTACACGCGGGGCTGGTCCACGCCGGACTACCGCAACGGGACGCCCACGGGACTCGCCTTCGGCGCCGACGACCGCGTCATCATTCCCGACACCCATTACAGCCGCATCCTCGAGTACGATCCCGAGGGGAACCTGCTGGAATCGTGGGGCGCCTACGGCACGGGTCCCGACGAGTTCATCTATCCCACCGACGTGGCCCTGGGGACCGACGGCGCCTACTACATTTCCGAATACGGCATGGGCGCGGACCGGATCCACGTCTTCGACGGGGACCGCCGGTTCCTGCGGCAGTGGGGCGAGAACGGGGAAGAACCCGGCCGGATGAACCGGGCCATGGGCATCGAGCTGGACCGGGCGGGCGTCCTCTACGTGGCGGATACGGCGAACCACCGGATACAGCGCTTCGACACGGAGGGGGCCTGCCTCGGCGTGTTCGGCGGCATGGGGGCGGAGCCGGGGTGCACCCAGTTCCCGTTCCAGATCGCCCTGGCTCCGGACGGCACCCTGCTGGTGTGCGAGTACGGGATGCACCGCATTTCGCGCTTCACGTCCGAGGGCCGGTTCATTGCGTGCACGGGGGCGCCCGGCCGGAAACCGGGCGAGTTCAACGGGCCTCGGGGCGTCGCCGTATCGGACGAGGGCCGCGTTTATGTGGCGGACACCGACAACCACCGGGTGCAGTGCTTCGATCTGGAGGCCCTGGCTTGAGCTATTTCCCTCGATTCGTGTTTCCCTGGGCGCTCCTGCTTCTCCTGCTGGTGCCCTGGACCGTCTACGTCGGGTGGAAGATACGGTCCCTGTCGGCGGGTCGCAAATGGACGGCCCTCACGCTGCGATCGATCATCCTGATTTGCCTGGTGGCGGCCCTGGCGGGGGCGGAACTGGTCAAGAAGCACGACAAGCTGGCGGTGTTCTTCCTCCTCGACCACTCGAACAGCATTCCCGAGGCCGCGGCGCGGGAGGCCGCCCAGACCATCCGCAACACTGCGGAGGCCTTCATGACGCGGAACGACGAGGCGGGCGTCATCGTCTTCGGAGAGGAGTCCAGCATCGAGCTGGATACGGGACCCACGCTGGAGCTCGACGAGATCCGGTCCTACGTGGGCGGCGAACAGACGGACCTGGCAGGGGCGGTGCGCCTGGCGATGGCGGCCTTTCCCGAGGGGTACAAGAAGCGCATCGTGGTGCTGTCGGACGGCAACGAGACCCGGGGCACCGCCCTCGAGGAGGTGAAGCTGGCCCAGGCGGCGGGGGTGGCGGTGGACGTGTTGCCTCTGACCATCGGCGGCGACCGCGAAGTGCGGTTGCGGGAAATCTCGGCTCCGGGCCGGGCCGACGCGGGCGAACCTTTCCAGGTGCGGGTGGTGGTCGAGGCCGATCGCGACACGCGGGCCACCCTTCGGTTGTTTCAGCGGACCGCAAGCGGTCGGCGGATGCTCGCTCCCGTCGAGGTGTCGCTGCAGAAGGGGGACAACACCTTTCTGTTGCCGCAGGAGCTTTCGGAATCGGGCTTCTACGAGTACGAGGCCACCGTCGAGTCGCCCGACGACACGGTCCTGGCCAACAACGAGGGCCAGGCCTACACCCTGGTACGGGGCGAGCCCCGGGTGCTGTACATCGAGGCGGACCCCGAGCACAGCACCTTCCTGGGGCCGGCGCTGCGGGCGGAGGGGGTGCGGGTGGACGAGCGCAGCGTGGGCGAGACGCCCACGTCGCTGGCGGAGCTGATGAGCTACGACGCCGTGATCCTGTCGGGCGTGAGCAGCACCGACTTCAGCGTCGATCAGCTCCAGTCCTTCGAGGCCATGGTGCGCGACCTGGGCATCGGTCTGGCGATGATCGGCGGGCCGGAATCCTTCGGCGCGGGCGGGTTCCAGAACACGCCGATCGAGAAGGCGCTCCCGGTGTCCATGGACATCAAGCAGCGCAAGATCCTGCCCCGGGGCGCCCTGGTTCTGATCCTCCACACCTGCGAGATCCCCGACGGCAACGCCTGGGCCCGCGACATCGGCATCGCCGCGCTGGAGGTGCTGTCGTCGCAGGATCTCATGGGCACGCTGATCTACGACTATCGATCCGGCCCGGGCTGGCTGTACGAGTTGCAGGAGGTGGGCGACCGCAGTCGGATGCGCAACCTGCTGGCCAACGCCCAGCCCGGCGACATGCCCGACGTGGGCACCACCCTGCAGCAGGCCTATGACGCCCTGGTCGCCGCCCAGGCCGCCGTCAAGCGCGTGGTCATCATTTCGGACGGCGATCCGGGGCCGCCGACCGCGGCGCTGTTGAACCAGCTCAAGGCTGCCCAGATCTCGGTGAGCACCATCTGCATCGCGCCCCATTCTCCCAACGACCAGGGCATGCTCCAGTGGGTCGCCCAGACCACCGGCGGCAACTACTACTACGTGACCGATCCGCAGACCCTGCCCCAGATTTTCACCAAGGAAGCGGCGGTCGTGAAACGGGGCCTCCTGATCGAAGAGCCCTTCACTCCCCGGGTGTTTCACCCGTCGGAGCTGCTCCTGGGCCTCACGGAAAACGGGTTTCCCCAGCTCAACGGGTACGTGGCCACCACCGCGAAAGAGACGGCCACCGTACCCCTGATCTCGCACGAACAGGACCCCATCCTGGCCCAGTGGCGCTACGGCCTCGGCAAGGCGGTGGCTTTCACCTCGGACGCCACCAACCGATGGGCGGCGCCCTGGCTCGGGTGGGACGGGTTCAACCGGTTCTGGGCCCAGTCGGTGCGGTGGGTGATGCGCGACCTCCAGTCGTCGGGCTTCCGCGTCGACACCCGCGTGAAGGACGGCATGGGGTACGTGCGGATCGACGCGGTGGACGAGGAAGGCCGGTTCGTGAACTTCCTGCGGCCCGAAGGCACGGTGACGGGCCCGCCGCCGGAGTTCCAACGGCAGGAGCTCGAGCTGGCCCAGACGGCGCCGGGCATTTATGAAGGGGTTTTTCCTCTTGAAGGGCGCGGCGTGTACATGGTGAACCTGACCTACGACCGGGGCGACGGCACGCGGGGCATTATCCCGGCGGGGCTGGCGCTGGGGTATTCGCGGGAGTACGAGTACAACCACACCAACGTGGGTCTGTTGGAAGAGATCGCCGCCACGGGCGGAGGGCGCGTGCTCGGACCTCTGGACAATCCCTTCGACCACAACCTGCCGGCGTCGGCCCGCGTGACCCCGTTGTGGATGTTCT
>CAYVOE010000023.1:20952-22518 GCA_964452795.1 uncultured Nitrospiraceae bacterium | reverse complement strand
CAGGGTGGCGCTCGCTGGCGCTCGCTGACCCTGGGCTAACCTATGGATCCCCTTCGGGGAAATCTTCTAGGGTCGTGTTCGGCCCCCGAAGGGTAGCGTCGTCGGTCGACCTGGATCCCTGCCCTTCTATCGCCTTCGGGGAATTTCCACGGGCCAACGGCGCCTCCGGAGCGAGCGCGTTGTCGGCGGGGAGGATGCGGTGCACATTTATCCCCTGCGGGGATTGTTTCGGGCGGGGGATCCGAGGGGGCGCGTCGGGCGCCCGACTTTCCCGAACGGGGCTTGCCGGCGGCACATGACCAACGCCGCCGCGGAGGCTTGCGGTGCGAAAATTCCCTTGCGCCCCTATGCGCACCGTATTCCCAGGGCTAGCCGCGGCCGAACATCGACCCCAGGGCGAAGCCCAGGCCGAAGGTCAGCAGCGAAAACAGGAGCCAGAGGGTGGTCTTCCCGTGGCGGCGCCAGAAGGTCCGCAGCCGGATGGCGAGGAGCCGGCCCAGGCTCGGGTTGACGTAGGCCACGATGACGGTGATGTTGTCCTTGCCGCCGTTCTCGTTGGCCATGTTCACCAGCGTCTGAGCGGCCTCGGCGGCGCTGGGATGGGTGCGGAACACGTCGTTGATCTCCGTGTCCTTCACCATGTTCACCAGGCCGTCCGTACACAGGAGGAGGGTGTCGCCCGGCACCAGGTGCCAGAGGTAGGTGTCCACCTCGACCTCGGGGTGGGTGCCGATGCTGCGGGTCACCACGTTGCGCCGGCTGTCGGATTCCGCCTCCGCCTTCGACATCAGCCCCTGCTTCACCTGCTCATCGACCCAGGAATGGTCCTCGGTCTTCTCGATGATCTCGCCGTCGCGGATGTGGTAGCACCGCGAATCGCCCACGTTGCCGATGTAGACCCGGCGCGGCGTCACCAGGGCTGCCAGCAGGGTCGTCCCCATAGGCTTGCCCGACTGAAGGAGTTTCTGCGCCTTGTTGTCCTGGTAGATCTTATCGTTGGCGAGGGCGATGGCCTCTTTCATGGCCGGAAGCGGATCGGGCCCGATCTCCGGGTCCTCGGCCTCCGGCGGCGGCTGCTTCAGCAGGTCTTTCAGGAAAGAGACGGCAAGCTTGCTGGCGATGTGCCCGCCCACGTGGCCGCCCAACCCGTCGGCGACGCAAAGCAGGGCTCCTTCGCGAAAGAACTGAAGGTCGGGCGTGTCCTCGCGAAAGACGCCATAGTAGTCTTCATTCTTCTGTTTGCGCCGTCCGGTATCGGTCTGGGCGGCAATCTCGATGCGCATGCGGTAAAGCACCTCCGGCAAAATGCGCTCAACCTTAGCAAAGCTACACGGGAACGAGCAAGCCCGAGACGAATTTCGCGGCCTGGCCAAAACCCGCCTCTACAAAACGTCGCCGCTGTGTGTTACCCTGCCGCCGTCTGACCCGCGGCCGCGACCGCGGCGGAAAAAGGAGGAGACACCCAGTGGCATCCGAGCAAGCTGTGACGGGCAACGTCCTCATCACGGGCGCGTCCACGGGCATCGGCCGGGCCTGCGCGCTCCGGCTGGACGGCCGGGGATTCCG
>CAYVOE010000023.1:0-20942 GCA_964452795.1 uncultured Nitrospiraceae bacterium | reverse complement strand
CCGGGTCTTCGCGGGCGTCCGGCGGCCTCAGGACGGGGAGGCCCTGCGCAAGGAGGCCTCCGAGCGCCTCACGCCGGTTCAACTGGACGTGACCGATGCGGCCGCGGTGGCCGAGGCGCGGGATGCCGTCGCCGCGGCCGTGGGCGACGCCGGACTGCAGGGCCTGGTCAACAACGCCGGCATCGTCGTTACGGGGCCGCTCGAGGCGCTCTCCCTCGACGAGCTGCGCCGCCAGGTCGACGTCAACCTCTTCGGTGTTGTCGTCACGACCCAGGCCTTCCTTGACCTCATCCGGGCGGGCCGGGGCCGCATCGTCAACATGAGCTCCATCATGGGCTGCTTGTCCACGCCCTTCACCGGGCCCTACTGCATGTCGAAATTCGCCCTGGAGGCCTACACGGACGCCCTGCGCATGGAGCTGGCCCCCTGGAGGATCCCCGTCGCCGCCGTCGAGCCCGGGAGCATCGCCACGCCCATCTGGGACAAGGGGCGCCAGGCCGGCGAGGCGCACGTGGGGCGATGGGACGAACGGACCCGCGCCCTGTACGAGCCCCGCATGCGGGCCATGGCCGAGGCCTCGGCGCGCATGGCGCGCAAGGGCATCCCTCCCGAACGCGTCG
Source organism: uncultured Nitrospiraceae bacterium (assembly GCA_964452795.1). Classification (GTDB taxonomy): domain Bacteria; phylum Hydrogenedentota; class Hydrogenedentia; order Hydrogenedentales; family SLHB01; genus CAYVOE01. The sequence goes on along the minus strand of CAYVOE010000023.1, from coordinate 20,322 downwards.
CCGACGCCGTGGTCCATGCCCTGACCGCCGCCCGACCGCGCACCCGGTACGTGGTCGGCGCCGACTGCCGTTTCCTGCGTCTCCTTGCCCGCTGGGTGCCCGATCGCCTGCGCGACCGCCTCATCCTCCGCGGGCTGGGCCTGGACCGGGCGGGAACGCCTCCCCCGGCGCCGTAGAGGGGCCGAATTGGAACGAAGCCCTCCGTAGCGGGGCCGGGGAGCCTTTGCGTAAAGAAAAGGGCCCCGTGGACCATTCCGTCGGTCCACGGGGCCCGTTCCGTCGATGCCGGTTGAGGCGTCAGATCTTGTCGGCGAAGGGCAGCACGTCGGGCACGATGCGCACCGGCGTGGAGAACTTGAAGGGCAAGCCCTGGATGCCGCTGGGGAACTCGAGCTCGACCAGGAAGGCGGTCCAGCCCTTCTCGGGTTCCGTCACGCGGCCCACGTAGACCCCGTCGCCCGTATCGGACAGCTCCGTCGAGGTCCAGGCCGTTCCGATGCTCTCCTTGCGGAAGTCGCGGGCTTCGGGATTGGTGGCCTGCCACAGGAGCACCCGGGTCGGCTTCGTCTCCGTCGCCACGCGAATCGATCCGTCCTCCTCGAGGGTCCAGGAGAACTCCGGCCGGGGCGTGCCGTACACGATGGAGGCGTACCAGGCCAGGAAGCTCTGGAGGGCGTCGGACCCGTCGAGTCCGTGATCGGTGTTGGGCACGTAGCGCAGGTATTTCTCGCCCGGGAGGTCGTCGTAGTAGAACTGCGACGAATCGGGCAGGAAGAACTGGTCGCCCGTGGAATTGACGATGTACTTGGGCATGGTGTACCGGGCGCGGTAGCTGTAGGGCTCGACGATCTTCATGAGCTCCTTGTAGCGCGGCTTGTCCATGACCTCCATGAGGCCCATGGCGGTGTAGTCGCCCACGGCGGGCGCCCAGAACCCGTAGGCCCGGAAGTGGTGCTTGAAGGACTCCTGAAGGTTCAGCATGTCGATGACGAAGGGCGCGAAAGCCACCACCCGGTCGTCCACGGCGGCGGTGGTCCAGGTGGTCCAGCCCCGTTTCGAGCCTCCGGCCACCACGAACTTGTCCACGTCGACGGTTCCGCCCTCCTCGCTCGCCAGGAAGTCCGTCACCGTGTCCATGGCGCGCACCGCCGCCTTGGTCATGGGCAGCCGGGCGGGCCAGGTCTCGTCGCCCGTCTCGAGGAACTTGTGCCACGTGTAGGCGATGAAGGCGTCCTCCGACCGCTCTTTGCCCTCCTCCTTAAAGACGATGGGCTGGTTGGGGATCATGCGTAGCTCGGTGATCACCGTCCCCGACCCTCGGGCGATTTCGAGGAACATGCTGTCGATCTCGGTGGGCGGCGACGGGTTTCGGTTGCTGCCGCCGGAAATGAACAGCAGGCCCACGTCGCTCTTCACCTGGGCGGGTTTGACGATGTTGACCCAGTGCTTCCACACGGGCCGATCGATGTCCTTCTCGGAGCGCCACGTCTGCGAGGTCATGTCGATGACGTACACCGTGCACCCCGCCGCCTCGTAGGTATGGGCCAGGCGGTAGGAGTAGGTGGGGTCGGGCTCGGCCACGTATCGGTCCAGGGCGGTCTGCTCCAGGCCCGCCTCGGGAGCGACCGTCGTGCCGGTCGGGACGCCCTCGGTGCGCTCCGTTGCGTGCACACACGCCCCCGCGGTCAGCACCAGCCCCGCGAGGATCACATGCCAGGGTCTGTCAATCTTGTTCATCGTTGTCATTCCCATCCCTATGCCGTGCGTTCGCCGTCGAAACGAGGATAAGCCCACCGATCGGGCCTCGTCCGTGCGGCAATGGGAAAGCCTGACAGGTTCCCGGAGCCGTTGTCAATTCTCGGGCGACCCGGCCGTCCCGGCCCAGGCGTATTGCGCATTTTCCCTTGCTTTTGTCTCGCGCGAGGGCGCGCAACCCACCGTTCGGGCCGCTCCCTTCCTCCCGAGAATGAAATCGCCCTTTGCGGTGTTGCATATGCAAAAGTCCTTGGCAGTGGCGAAGGCCGCTCATGGGGAGCCGTCGGGAGACGCTGCGGAGGCAGAAGGGAGGTGATCCATCTATGGTAAGTCCGGATACATCCGGCGCTGGTAGTCAGGCCACCGGCGCGACGGTGAATCGGGAAACGGATCCGGCTTGGAGTCCCATGGTTGGATCGGCCGAGGAGCTGCTCGCCCGGTTCTGACAATCCAGTCAATATGAAGAAGCCCCGCGGGGCCCGGGCGCTTGGCGCCGGCCCCGCGGGGCGGTGGGGGATTTCCCCCAATAGCATTACCCGCCGAAAAGCAACACGCCCCGGCCGCTACGGTGCCGGGGCGTGAGAGGGAACGGGAAACCGAAGGCCTCCTAGGGCAGGCGGTTCTCCAGGTCCTGCACCGCGTCCATCCACTCTTCCAGGGCGTCGGCCTCTTCCCACAATTGCCGCAACTCGGAGTTGGTCCGTATGCGGCGGATGGCGTTCTTCGCGAGCGTGATCTCGTCGGGCCGCACCTCCGGACCGTTCCGGTCAATCCATTCCTCCGCCTCTTCCGGGATGTCGTCGGCCGGCTGGCCCAGCGCGGCCGCGATCATCTCGGCCGCCGCCAGGGCACAGCAGCAGTCGATGGCCTCGAGATTCTCGTTCTCCGGCCAGTCCACCACTACCTGCAGCGCCGCCCGAATGGCGCCCTGTTCGTTCGACTCGCACAGGTCGTCCAGCCAATCCAGGGCGTCGTCGTTGTCAAAGTTTCCGGTGCTCCATGCACCCATGTTGGTACCCCTTCCGCTTACGGCGCAACTGCCGCCGACCGCCAACAGATGTCGGTTCCCCCGCGCCGTTCCTTACTGCTTCGCTTGTTGCCACGGACATGGCGGGTCTCTCCGGGGCAAAGGGTCTCCGCGTGCACGGTCCAGCGTTCCGGCCGGACCGCGCGCGATGGCCGCCCCCCTCTCCGCCTTTGTGTGGCGGAAGTTTGCCAGCGGCGCTTCGAAACTGTCAAGAGGGAAGGGCTTTCCAATCGCCGGGGCCCCGTCTATCCTCACAAAAAAGCCGGCGGGTACGACCACAGGCGATGGTCGTACCCGCCGGGACTGGCAGGTAATCGAATTTCGGGTCTAGTCGCCCCGCGGGCAGTTCCGAAGCATCCGGCCTTCGGCCATTTGCTGGGCCCGCATAGCGCGCTCCATCAGGGGGTTGAAATCCGCGTAGAACACGGAACGAATGCGGTTCACGGTCTTCTCGCGGAGTCCCGTGCCGTCGCCGGCGGCGGTCTCTTCCGCGGGTACCGTGAAGCGCCCGTCAACGCCTGAACCGGGCGGGATGCTTGAGAATTTCATATGCGAGTTTCCTTTCAGTGGAAAAACGGGGAGCAAGTACCATGCCATCGGGAACATACGTTCCGTCGGCCGGTCCATCGGCCTCCCCGGAGAAGCTTGGGGGGTGCGTCTGGGCGATTCAAGAAACCCGAACACTGGGAAAGTAACGGTATTAAAGCAGATGTACAGCCGAAATTCAAGTAAAAAAAGCGTTAGAAACTCGGAGAAACGGTTTACAGATCTCAAATAACGACGCGGGTTTACGCGGCTTGAACTGCGCTTGTCAGGTAAATTCCCGGGCGACGCGTAACAGGTTAATAAAAAGGGGGGTCGGATATGCCGGGATGCGCGGTATACTCGGAGGAAATAGGAAAAGTCTGTTTACAAGTAGCGCAGAACCGAGCACATCGTTCTGCCCGGTGAATCAGAAATGACGGGGGTGTAACACAGGGTTCATTCGGCGCTACAAGCCTGTTGATCGTACCCGCCGGCCATAACCTCCCCACAGGGCGGATCTTCAGACGAGATCCTACGCCGATGTAGCCGCCACGGGGCACCCGTCCTTGCGCGGGTAGTGCGTGGCGACGTATTCGTCGATGATGGTCCGGAAGTCGGCGGCCAGCTCGTCGGGAGTGCCCGTCAGGGTCTTGTACTTCTGGCCGTCGAGGTAGACGGGGCAACTGGGGGCCTCGCCCGTGCCCGGCAGGCTGATCCCGATGTTGGCGGCCTTGGATTCGCCGGGGCCGTTGACGACACAGCCCATGACGGCGAGGCGCAGTTCCTCGACGCCCTCGTATCGCACGCGCCACTCGGGCATCCGCTCCCGAATGTAATCCTGGGTCTGGTCGGCGAGCTCCTGGAACACCGTGCTGGTGGTGCGCCCGCATCCGGGGCACGAGGTGATGCTCGGGGCGAAGGACCGCAGGCCGAGGGACTGCAGGATCTCGCAGGCGGCGTGGACTTCTTCGCGGCGGTCGCCGCCCGGCCGGGGGGTGAGGGAGACGCGGATGGTGTCGCCGATGCCCTCGTTGAGCAGGACGGCCATGGCCGAGGCGCTCCACACCAGGCCCTTCATGCCCATGCCCGCCTCGGTGAGGCCGAGGTGGAGCGGCTGTTCCGTGCGGGCGGCCAGAGTGCGGTAGAGGTCGATGAGGTGGCGCGGCACGGAGGTCTTGCAGGAGATGATGATCTGGTCTCGGCGCAGGCCGTTTTCCAGAGCCAGCTCGGTCGATTCGAGGGCCGAGATGATCATGCACTCGTTGATGACCTCTTCGGAGGTCTTGCCGAGGTCTCTGTCGGTGTTCTCCTGCATCTTCCGCAGGACGAGCTCCGGGTTGAGGGAGCCCCCGTTCACGCCGATCCGCACCGGCTTGCCGTTGTCGACGGCGATGCGGCAGATGGTGGAGAACTGGACGTCGCGCTTCGAGCCGCGGCCCACGTTGCCGGGGTTGATGCGGTACTTGTCGAGGGCTTCCGCACACTCGGGGTGGTCCGTCAAGAGTTTGTGCCCGTTGAAATGGAAATCGCCGATGAGGGGCACTTCGCAGCCCCGGTCGCGTATGCGCCGGCGGATTTCCGGCACGGCCGCGGCCGCTTCGGCGGTGTTGACCGTGAAGCGCACCAGCTCGGAGCCCGCTTCGGCGAGCTGAACCACCTGCTCGGCCGTGGCGGCCGCATCGGCGGTATCGGTATTGGTCATGGACTGCACGACCACCGGGGCGCCGCCGCCCACCGTAACGGAACCCACCTTGACGCCGACCGTCTTATGCCGGGAAAGGGCATCCATTCGACTTTCACCTCTTGACGCAGGAAAGGCCGGACGACGGCGCCGTCCGGCCTGGAACTCAACCTGGGTATGGGCGCCTCGCGACGCCACCATCGTTTGGGAGCTAGTAAAATACTACCTTCTTTTTCGCGCGGCCGCAACCCTTGCAGTTGCCGCAGGACTTGATCTTCTCCGTCACCAGATCGATGGAGATCTGGGCGTCCATGACCACGTCGCCGTCTTCAAACGCGATCTCCGCGGCGGCGCAGGGGTCTCCGGGGCCGCCGGGACTCCGGCCGGTGAGGACTTCGAGGACCGACTTGACGGCGAAGAAATGCTTGAGGCTGAGGAACTCCTCGAGCTCGTCCTCGATGGGAAACTCGGCGAGGAACTCTTCCGGCGGCCAGGCGATGAGCTCGTCGACGGTGCGGCCCTGCAGGCGGTCGAGGAGCAGGGAAGCCACTCCGACGCCGCGGCCGCAACTGCGCTTGGAAAAGCTGTAGTCCTTGAGGCGGTCATCGGTGTCGATGACCACGTGAACGATTTCGGTGATGTCGTTGCAGGGCATCCCGCCCTCCCCGTGATTATGTTTGCCGGGGCAATTCCTCGACCTTGGCGGCGAAGACGAAATCGCTCTCGGTAAGGCCGTCGATCTTGTGCGTCCAGATCTGGACCTTTACCTTACCATAGCTGAGGTGAATGTCCGGGTGATGATCCTGTTGTTCGGCCAGGTCGGAGATGCGGTTGACGAATTCAACCGCGCCCCTCCAATCGCCGAGCTTATATTCCTTCTCGAGGTGATGCTCGTCGATCACCTGCCAGCCCTGTCCCAGGCGACGTTGCAGGTCCTCGAGGTCGGCCCCTTTCAACGGGGGCACGCCGCCCTTGCACGGCACACATTCTTTCCGGGCCAGTTCAGACGCCATGGGTGGTCTCCTCCGTGCGTCGGCGACGGCGGTCCGTCACACGTCGAACACGGGTTCGGGCCGCGGCTGCCAGATGTCGAGATCGGATTCGCTGTCCAGCTCGATGGGGGCGAACCGGACCGTGTAGGGCTCTTCGCCCAGGGGATAATAGGTCGCGGACATGGACTCGATGCGCCACGTCCCTTCCCGGGGTCCGCGAAGCACCAGGGCATGGGGGAAGCTGTCGGGCATCCCCACGGCCTCGAGGGTTTCGCCGGCACCGACGCCGCCCTTGACCTCGTCGAAGTCCAGCTCGAACCCGTTGATGGCGTACTTCGGCACGTCGGACCGGCCCGCTTCGCCGGTTTGGATCTTGAGCTCGAAAGTCTGAAGTCGGGGCATGGATCTAGTCTCCGGGAATGTGCCGATAGTACGGATTCTTGCCCGATGCGTGGTCGGTCTGGTCCAGGATGGCGCCGAGGGCCGGCACCGCATCGCGGAAGGCATGGTGGACGCCCTGGCGCAGCGTGATGGTGGACGCGGCGCAGCCCTGGCAACCGCCCAGCATCCGGATGTACACCGTGTTCCCCTCGACCCGCTCCAGCTCGATGGCGCCCGAATGGGCCGCGATGCCCGGGTTGATCTCGTACTCGAGCACCTCTTCGATGCGGGCCCGGATCTCGTCCTCGGGTGGGATGCGCTCGAGGAACGAAGGCGCGACGACGGGGGTGCCGCTCTCGAGGTGGGCCCGAATGCGGGCGCCGATGTCGCGCGCCCAGGCCTCCCAGTCCGTCGCCACGAAGGGGTCGCGGCCGACGGTGATGTTCATGTCGTGGATCAGCACCGAGAGCACGCCCTCGACTTCGAAGAGGCTCCGGGCCAGGGCCGATTCCTCGGTGGCCTCGGCCAGGGGAAACCATGCGGAGTACCCCTCGAGCACCGGGCGGTCCACCATGAACACGCCGGAATGGCCGACGTGATCGATGCGGGCCTTGATGCGAATCCCGCCGGCGCCGCCGTTGTCCCCGCTGTCCGACTCCTCGTCGACGAGCACGGTCGGCTTCAGCACGCGGCGAAGTTTCACCACCGGCTCCGGTTGAGGAACCGCCGTCGCGGCGGGTGCCGCGGGCGGGGGGCTCGAACTCATGGCCGCGGACCGCAACTGGCTTTCGCCCCGGGAGGCGACCGCCTCGGTCGTCGGCTCGTCTTCAGACTTGAATAGCTTCGAAAACCAGGCCGTCATGGTCTTTCTCCGGAAGTGTGTAGATTGGCAACCCCTACGGTAAAGGGGACAACGGACGCGGGGCCCCTTATTCCCCATTTGGCGGTGGAACGCGGGGCCGTCGCCGCCTACTGCCAGGGGATGGCGAGGCCGTGGGATTCGGGCGGCCCTTCGACGTAATACAGCTCGAGGGCCCATTCGCCGTAGCCGGGCTCCCGATCGAACAGGAATACCTTGACGGTGTAGTCGTTGTCGGCGCGGGGTTGCTGTAGCACGAAGGGATGGATGGGACGCGACTCCAGGACCCGCATCCACACCGTTACGGGCCGTTCCGGCAGTTCGGCATGGAGCCGATGCGCGCCCGGCTGGTGGGGGTCGTCCTGGATGTGCTCGATGGCGAGATCCCGGCCCCGGACCGACAGGATCTCCTTCCCGTCGACGCGGCCGCGCCAGGTCAGGAGCTTCACGGAGCCCGGGGGAGGGTCCTGGGCGAAGGCGGCGTACTTCCGCTGGTGCTCGGCCAGGAGGTCTTCCAGGGCCGCTTCGTCGGGGGCGGCTTCCAGCGCGGCGACGGCACGGTCGAGATCGGCCACGGCGTCTTCCGCGGCGCGGAGCAGGGCGTCGATGCCGAAGAGCCGATAGCGGCAACCGGGGGCCTCGCGGAACGCGGCGGCTTCGTCTCTTAGCCGATTTGTGAGCTCGGCAAGCCGTCCCCGGTGGTCGGCGTCGGGTTGGTTCCGGTAGTCGAAGTAGGCGTAAGCGGTCCGAACGTAAAGGCCGTTGACCTCGATGAGCCTTCGCGCGAGCTCGACGGACTCGACCACGCGGCGGCGCATCCCCGGGTCGCCGATCCGGGGTGCCGCTTCCGCGCAGAGCGTCTCCATGCGCCGGGCCGCGCCGCGTCCGCGGTCGAGGTGCTCCCGGGCTTCGTCGAAGCGGCCCTTCGACGGCTCGTAGAGGTTTTCCTCGAGCCACGCGAGGTGGGCCTTGCCGCGGTCGATGTGCGGGAAGCCTCGGGCCTCGAAGGTGGTGAGCCGCAGTTGGGGCAGGTTGTTCCAGGCCCGCCGCTCCGCCACGGGCTTCACGTACAGGCCGTCGCGATAGGCCGGAAGGGTCAGCAGCAGAAGCTCCGCCAGGGGCGAGGCCGCTTCGCGGTCGACGTAGAGGGCGGCGAAATCTTCCGCCACCTCTCTCAGGTCGACCCGGGGTTCCCAAGCCAGGCGATAGACTGTGTAGGCCGTGAGGGCCCGCGTGTTCCATCCGTCCTCGTCGGGCAGGCCGAAGTGGACGCCCCTGACGTTGGAGTCTTCCGGGGCGAGGATTCGGAGCAGCCCCTCCTGATGGTAGGCGCCGGGAAAGGCGGGGGCCACGTTCACCGAGCCGTCCGCATGGTAGTCCAGCGGGGCCAGGAGGGCGATCATGTTGTGGGGCGTCAGATTGAAGGTCGGGTTGTAGGGCTGGTGGTACCAGCGGTCGCCGCGGCTGAGGTAGGGCGACAGGTAGAGGTTGTGCGTGGGCACCGCGTCGGTGAAGATGGCCCGGTAGACGGCCGGATCGGAGTGCTGCTCGGTGACGTTGGGCACCCAGGTGCGGTGAAAGTAGATGCGATCGCATTCGCCCACCACCACCTCGTGCATCTTCTGCACGAAGATCCGGTACCGCTCGGGCAGGGACGCCTCAGGGCCGGCATGCATGACGTCGAAGGCCAGGTGATCGCTCGCGACCTGGGTCAGCTCGCCGGTGCGGATCTGGACGCCGTCGAGCTCCGGCACGGCCGAGAACAGGCGGCGGTACTTGGCCTGGAGCGCCTCCCAGAAGTGCGGATCGTCGGGATCGAGTTCCGCCGAGAACTGTTCGATCCACGACGGGAGAAGGGAGACCTCGTCGGAGGCGGCGAGGCACTTCATGCGAAGGGCGTGTGCGGCTCGGGCCAGGGCGGCCGCTTCCTCGCGCCGGGCGGCGACGTCGGGGGGAACCGGCTCGGAGAGGGTCGGGGCCAGTTCGTCGACCACCGGGCCCGTCACCCAGGTGGCGGTGTAGCGGAGGGCCCGGCGCAGGTCCGCGGGCCGGCGGGCGTTGGTCAGACGGACGGGCACGGCCGGGGCCCGGCGCTCGTTCAACTCGGGCATGGCGTCCTGGATGAGCATGCGTTCCCGCAGCCAGAGGAGGCCGTAGGCCTCGCCGAGGGTCGAGCCGCCCGTCACCCACACAAGCGCCCCGTCCTTCGGATTCCGCGTTCGGATCGAGAAGGCCTGGGGGTCCGGCTCCGGCTTGTCGTCGAACCCGGCCGCCTCGAGGAGCGGTTCCGCGTCGGGATTGTGCGCGCCGTCGCCCACGACGATGGCGCGAAAGGGCGGAGCCGGGGGCGCTTCGGCCACGACCACGCGGAGTCCCACCGATTCGGCGGCGGCCGTCAGGTCCTCGACGGCGGCGGCCACGGCCCCGTCCGCCGCGGACTCCGGCCCGAGGAGGAGGTTCCAGACCTCCGGCTCGTCCGCGCGGGCGGCCCAAGAGCCCGCGAAGAACAGCACCACGACAAATCCGATTCGCAACGGCACGGTTCTATCCTCGACGGTTGGTCTGTCTTTCCCCCGTCAGCTCGTCGCGTCGGGCGGTTGATACGCGGGGTTGGGCGGGGGCATGGTGGCGTCCACCTCGCGGCACCAGGCGCGGAACCGGTCGTGGAGTTTCCGGGCCCGGTCGGGAAGTTCCTCGGCCCGGTTGCGCGTCTCGCCCAGGTCCTCGCGGAGGTTGTACAGCTCGAGGTCGCCCTTCTCGTAGTTCTCGATGAGCTTCCAGTCGCCGGAACGGATGGCGCCGCCGGGCCGCCCGCCCTGGTTCGCGAAGTGGGGGTAGTGCCAGTACAGGGCTTCCCGCTCGAGGGATGCCGCGGGATCGCGAAGCAGCGGGGCGATGTCGATGCCGTCGATGTCGCGGGCGCCGGCGTCCTCGGGCGAGGTGCCCGCCAGGCCGCACAGGGTGGGCATGAAGTCGATACTGCACACCGGCACCGCGCAGGTCGTTCCCGCTTCAATCACCCCCGGCCACCGCGCCAGGAAGGGCACGCGAATGCCGCCTTCATGGAGATAACCCTTCCCGTTGCGCAGCGGGGCGTTGGTGGTGGCGGGAGTCAGCGGCCCCTCTTCGACGGACAGGCCGCCGTTGTCGGAGAAGAAGATGACCAGGGTGTTGTCCGCCACGCCGGCCCGGTCGAGCGCTTCCAGGAGGAGCCCCACGTTGTCGTCCGCGGCCTCGAGCATGGCGGCGTAATGGGGGTTGTTCTGTTTGCCGGGCCCGGGCGGGTCCGACTCGAGTTTCGCCTCGTACTTGGCCAGCTTCTCCGGTTTGGTGCGGAGAGGGATGTGGACGGCGTGGTGGCACAGGTGGATGAAGAAGGGCCGGTCCCGGTTCTCCTCGATGAATTGACAGGCCAGTTCCGTGAGCCGGTCGCCGACGTACGCGTCGTTGGGCGCGCCCGAATAGTCGAGGTCGAACCCCTGGTCCATGGGGAGAAACCCTTCGCCGCCAAGGTGCCACTTCCCGAGGTGGGCGGTGGCGTATCCGGCCTCGCGCAGGGCTTCGGCGAGGGTGACCTCCTCGAGGGCCAGTTGGTCGGCGTAGGGGGCCGTGAGCACGGGCGAGTCCTCCGGACTGCGGACGCCTTTGAGGAAGTTGGTGAGCTTGAGCCGCGCCGGGTACTTGCCAGTCATGATGCTGGCTCGGGTGGGCGAGCACACGGGACAGGCCGCGTAGGCCTGGGTGAACCGGACGCCCGACGCCGCCAGCCGGTCGAGGTGGGGCGTCTCGTGGAAGGTGCTCCCGTAGCACCCGAGATCGGCGTAGCCGAGGTCGTCCATGAGGATGAACACGATGTTGGGGCGCGTGGCGGCGGGGGCGGGCTGTGCGGCCGTCCGTGCGGCGAGACCCAGCGTCGCCGCTCCGGCGCATTCGAGAAAGGCGCGGCGTCCGATCCGGAAATTCTTCATGGCGGAGATCCTTCCCAGGGGAAATCGACCGGCGACCCCCATCGGGCGCCGTCAACGAACATTCTAACCACAGGATACGCGCGAAAAAGTGCAATGCATTTATCGCGACCGCGACGCGGGAATCTCGAACGCGGGCATGTTTTCGAGACTCCGCGACGCTCGGGAACGGCGCACCCCCGGCTCGCCTCGGAGACGATCCGGGGGTGCGATAGGAGTTGTTCGAAGCGGTTAATCCTGGGGCACGAACCAGAGGTCGTCGTACCGCTTATCGTTGGGGTAATAGCGCCAGCGGGGCTCGAACGGCGTGGTCGGCAGGCGGTTCGCGCACCAGGGCGGAACGTTCATGAGCGAGGTGTCGTCCCACACGTTGCGGCGGGCGAACTCGACGAAGTCCCGCGTGTAGGGCAGGCGGAAGTCCTTGTCCGGATACTTGACGAACTCGGTGTGTCCGTCGAGGAAGAGGACGTTGCCGCCGAAGGGCACCTCGTGGTTCATGGAGCCCTTGCCGTAGAAGCTGTAGGTGTCGAACATCACGGGGATGTCGGAGTCCGACTCGTAGTCCATGGCGGGGTCGTTGATGTCGCTGATGAACACCTTGCCGATGCCGATGGCGGTCCGATAGAAGATGTTGGTGTTGCCGGGAGCATGGCCGATGGGATTGCCGCCAAGGCTGCTGTCCCAGGGGATGGCGAGGTTTTCATCCATGAAGCCGACTTCGAAGTTGAACATGCGCCGGCTGATCTCGTCCCACAGGTAGATGCCCTGCTCCTCGGTGACCACCGCGTAAGGCAGGTAGGTGTACATCTGGTTGGTCACGCACTCGGGATCGGGGATGGCGCGGGCGAAGCGGGAGCGCAGGGAAATCCAGCGGGGATCGTTCGTCACTTGCGGGTTGACGTTCTCAGGGAGGAAAGTCACATCCATGTAGAAGTTGTGCACTTCGTCGGGCTGGAACCGCGCCTCCGCCGACGGGCACACCAGGACCTTGAAGTCCGTCAGATAGTCCGGGTACATGGTCGAGGCGTCGAACATGAGGTTGTTCCGCATGATGGGCGTGAGGACGCCGGTGCCCGCGTTGCCGAACAGCTCGGGGTCGCCCCACCGTTTGTTCGGACTGCCCGGAGGCAGGGAGCTCCGGTTCTCGTTGGCGTACATTAAGAAGAAGAAGCCCATCTGCTTGAGGTTGTTCATGCAACTGATTCGGAGGGCGCTCTGCCGGGCTCGAGCCAGGGCCGGCAGGAGGATGGCCGCCAGGATGGCGATAATGCTGATGACGACGAGAAGTTCGATAAGGGTGAAACCTGAAGTCCTAGACCGCTTTCTCATGACGCTGTTCCTCCACAAGAACCGCCTATCCCGCCGAGGCGGGCATTTCAAGACTCGGCCATGACTTTCGCGGAACTGCGGCGCCGGCCGCCCCCCGCGTGCGTACCCACAGACTTACCTTAACCTTCGACCCGGGGCCCAGTATAGCATTATTCACCCCTGTTCAACCAAGAAGAAAAGTGCGGTTACCTGGAAGGGCTCGAGCCCTGTTCCCGATGAGAATCGTCGAGGGCCTCCGCAATCGCCCGCAGGCAATCCACGTAGGCCGGAGGCTTCCGCAGCAGCCCCCGGCAGAGGGTCCGGATGGCGTCCTCGTCCAGACGGTCGGCGCCCACGGCCCGCCGCGACCGCTCGTCCGCCCGATAGGCCCAGAGGATCTCGGCGGCGTAGGACGGCCGGACCACCTCTTTCTTGACCTTGCGCCGGCGGATCTGGTCGAGGGCCTTGGCCAGCCGTTCCGGAGAGGAACCCTCGAGGCCCTCGTTGGTCGGCGGCAGTTCGTGGGCGAGGTTCACGGCCGGAGCCGCCTCGAGCCGGGGCAGGAGCCACCGCTCCAGCTCGTCCTCCAAAATCCCTTCCAGCAGCACCTCTTCCGGAAGCCCGGGACCGCCGCTCTTCAACAAGCGCAGGTACTGGCGCGACCGCTCGGAAAACCGGTCCCAGTGCGGGATGGCCTCGTCGAGCCGCTTGCCCACCGGGTCCGGAAGGGTGAGCGTAAGGGTGGCGTTGCGTTCGGTGGACTCGAATTCCAGCGTGCCGCCGTGGGCCTCCTCGACGGTCCGCCGCAGGGACGCGAGGTAGGTCCCTTCGGCCGCGGGCGCCGTCAGGCCGTCGAACGTGGCCACCAGGGCCGCCGCGCGGCCGGCGTCGTCGTAGTCCACCAGCACCGACACCGAACCGCCCGCCGGCACCACCGCCCCGGCCCAGTGGAAGAGGCTGCGCAGGCCGCCCGCCATCCGTTCCCGGATCATCACGATGGGCGGCACGTTCCGGTCGCACCAAATCTCGAGCGCGATTCCCTGCGATTCCAGGGCCGCCCGGGCCTCCGCCGCCGACTCCTCGACCAGGGCGCCGAGGCTGGCCGGTTCGGCGCCGCGCATGCCCGATTCCACGGCCGCCAGGGCCGTCTCCACGTCTTCCCGCGCCGCGACGGCCACGGCCTTCCAATCCGATGGGGGCGGGCCTCCCTCTTCGGCCGCCCGGGCCGCCTTGACCAGGAGACGCAGGCGATCCTCGGCCGTGCGCAGGGCCCCCAGGCAGTCGTCGAGGCCCTGGGCCGATTCGGGCACCACCCGCACGCCCTTCAGCCGGAACACCAGGCCGTTCACGGTCTTGTCGATGCGGCCGCCCCGGGTAATGGCGGTCCAGCGGGTGCGGAGGTCTTCCAGCGGGAGGGCTTGAAAGCCGTCGAAAGACAGGGGATCGGCGAACCGGCCGGGTCCGTCGAGCTCGACCGACAACCGGGGCACGTCCTCCTCCTGGAACAGTTCGACGATCAGGACGGCGTCGGCCTCGAGTACGACGTTCCGGACCACCAGTTCCACCGCCAGACGCACCTGGTCCGGGTCGCCCACGCAGGAATCGACCGGGTCGAGCCGAACGACCTCCCGTTCCGGCGCCGCCCGAACCTGGGACGCCAGCACGCGGTCGGGCTCGTATTCCCGGTACACGGGCGGCCGGTGCAGATCGAGAAAGGCGCGAGCCGACCGGACGGCTTCATAGGCCGCCCGCGACTCCGGCACCGGCGGGGCGTCGCCGGCGTCCTCCATGCGACGCAACTGCTCCCGCGCGTAAGACAGGGCGGGTTCGACCGCGTTGAGCAGGTCTTTCATGATTCCTCCGCGTTTTGTGTGAGGTCGGCGGCGCTCCCCGGGCCCCGCCGCCGGCCCATTATAGCGAGTCCCCGAGGCCCCTGTGCGGTCCCGTGGATTTGCCGGAGAAGATGCCGACGCGCCGATCACGGTTTGGCATCGGAGGAGGGGGCCGCTGCGGCCGTCGGCCCTCCCATCGCAGGACTCGTAGTCGCGCGTCGGACAGGCGTCCCACATGAGCCCGTCCAGGGCAGTCCTCATAGTCCCGCCATCGGTGAAATCGCCTGCGCAATGGCGCGTCTTGCCGCGCGTGCCGTGGAGGCGACGGGGTGTTGCACCGGCCTGCCGGAGGGCGTATCGTAGGGGCCGTGCGTTTGGCCAAACGGAAGGGGATACCGATGCGGATATTCGGCAAAGAGTACGCCCGCGACGATTTGCGGCGGCGCGTGGGAAACATGGACCAAATCGCCGGGATCCGGCTCGTTCAGCTCGACGACGGGAACGAACGCCCGACCCGGGCGGCCCTGTTCCATAACGACACGGGCCTCTCGGTCACGGTGCTGCCGGATCGGGGGCTCGACATCGCGGCGGCGTCGTACCGGGGCATGGCGATGGGCTGGCGTTCGACCACGGGCGACGTGGCGCCGGCCTATTACGAACCGGAAGGGCTGCGCTGGCTGCGCAGTTGCTTCGGCGGACTGCTGACCACCTGCGGACTGCTCAACGTGGGTTCGCCCGACCCGGAAAGTCCCTTGAACGGCCGGGGTCTCCACGGCCGGATCAGCCACACGCCCGCCCGAAACCTCAAGGTGGTCCAGGAGTGGGAGGGCGACGATTACGTCCTCAGCGTCACCGGCACCATGCGGGAAACGGCCATGTTTGGGGAGAACCTCACCCTGACGCGGACGGTGTCGATGAAACTGGGCGAGCCGGCTTTCCGGATTCACGACGTCCTGGTCAACGAAAGCTTCCGACGCACCCCGTTCATGCTGCTGTATCACTGCAACATCGGCTGGCCGGCGGTGGAGCAGGGGGCGGAGGTGCTGATCCCGAGCCGGCACATCGCGCCTCGCGACGCCGAAGCCGTCGAGGGCAAGGAGAACTGGAACCGGCTCGATCCGCCGACCTCGGGATACAAGGAAAAAGTGTATTACCACGATCCCGTGGCCCAGGCCGACGGCACGGTGACGGTGGGCGTCGTCAACCCCTCGGCGGGCCCCGACGGCTGTTTCGGCGTATACATCCGCTACGACTCGACCCACCTACCCCGGTTCACCCAGTGGAAGCAGATGGGCGAACAGGAATACGTGGTGGGATTGGAGCCCTGCAACTGCGGGGTCCAGGGCCGGGCCGTGGACGAATCGCAGGGGCTCCTCCACGTCCTCGACCCGGGAGAGCGCCGGGAGTACCGCTTCGAGTTCGGTCCCATCGTTTCGGCGTCGCAGGCCGAGGCGATCCGGGCCCTGGCCCACGGCGTGGAGCCGACCTTTGTCGACAGCTACAAGGCCTTCGTGAAGCCGCCCGCCTGAGGCGGCGCTCCCGTCGGAAGGAGTGACGTAAGGGCCTCAAACGACGAAACTTGTTTGCTCCCGCACATGGATAGCTTGCCAAATCAAAATGGGAGTGGTATAAGGAAGTGTAAGTCCGAGGCGCTCGGGCGGGTTCCGCGTCGATAGCGGAATGCCGCACCGGGTGCCCGTTGGCAGGAATGGACAGTTTTCGGTACCGGTTCGCCATTTCTCCTTCCCATACGCGCCGACATCCCTTAGTCGAGGTGCAGCGGCCGTGTGTGGGAAACAGTTGCCGGGGCGTGCGAAGCCGCTTGCTCCGCCGGTGGAGGTTGGCCGTGAGTCGGTCGTCCCGGACGGGGCGCGGGGGTCGCACCGCGGAATCCGACAACGTGGCACCAGGGGGGCCTGGGCAGTGTCAGCGGGAAGATAAAGGCGACGTGGGTCCGAACTCCGGCTTGTTTGCGGCGGCCCAACAACCGACTGCGACGCCGGTTATCCAAAGTGGGTAACGCATAGACTCCCGATTCGAACCCTCGCGGTGGCGGAGGCTGCGTCATCGCGCGACACGGGAAGCGTGCGTGGGCAAGTGGCGGCGCCTGTGAACTTCTCGCATGGCCCGGTCGTAGAGAACGGCAGGGTCGAGGAGACGCCGGCGAGTGCCGAGGGCGGTTTTCATGACGGCATCGCGGGAGGTGAGCATTCGGATGGGCCATGCGTCCGCCAGTCCGCTCCACTATGCCGCGTCCGCCGGGGCCGTGGCCGTGGCCGGGTCTTGGGCATTGCTGGACCCGACCCACTCCGTGTGGTCGGTCGCTCCGGCTTTGTGGCTGGCGGTGGCCCTCGTGTCGCGGTATACCTCCCTCGGACCGGTGATTCTCGCCCTCGTGCTGTCGGGAACCATGTTTGCCCTCTTCGGCCGGTCCGGATACCTGGCCGGTACGGGCCTGACGGGCGGCTTTGCCGGCCTGGCGCTGTACACGGCCGCGGCCGCCGGCGTGGCCTGGCTGGTGCGCCCGCGAAACGGTCAGCCCTCCGTGGAGCCGTCCGCCGAACTCAGCGACGCCGATTCCGTGGTGGTCGACGGAGACGCCATCATCACCACCGACCCCCAGGGGCGGGTCCGCTCGATGAACGCCGCCGCCCAACGGCTTACGGGCTGGCCTCCCGAGCAGGCGCGGAACCGGGCCCTGAGCGAAGTGCTGACCCTGCTGGACGAGCGCACCCGCGTTCCCGTGCCCCTCTCCCCGCAACCGGCGGTCATGCGAACGTCGGCCCTCCCGACGAACAACGCCCGCATACTGGTGGACCGGACCGGCGCGGAACGGCGGGTCCGGGAATTCGCCACGCCCATCCCCGATTCCGACCGGGGCGCTCCCGGCGCCCTTTGGGTGATACGCGACCTGACGGGCGCTCCCGGCGGCCGGCCGACGCCCCTGGCCGATCCCGAACAGATGGCCCGGGTCACCATCGACGCCCTCTCGGCGAACGTGTGCGTGCTGAACGACGAAGGGGAAATCGTGGCGGTGAACCGGAGCTGGCGCCACTTTGCCCGGGCCAACGGGCTCTTCATGTCCGACGCCGCCCTGGGGATCAGCTACCTGGCCGTTTGCGACGCCGCGGCCTTTGAAGGCTGCGAGGACGCGGCCGTGTTCGCGGCCGGCCTGCGCTCCGTGATGCGGGGCGAACGGGACTCCTTTTCCCTCGAATATGCCTGCCACGGCCCGGAGCAGCAGCGGTGGTTCATGGCGCGGGTGACCCGGTTCGCCGGGAAAGGCCCCGCCGGCATCGTGGTGGCCCACGAGGACGTTTCGGAGCTGAAGCGGGTCGAACAGGAGCTCAAGATCCTCAACGAGACCCTCGAGCAGCGGGTTCAGGAGCGCACCGAGGAGGTCATGCGGTCTCACGAGGCCCTGCGCCAGGCCGAGCGTCTGGCCGCCATGGGCCAGATGGTGGCGGCCCTGTCGCACGAGAGCCGCAACGCCCTGCAGCGCATCCACGCCTGCCTCGAGCTGCTGGCCCGGAGGAGCGCCGACCGGCCGGAGCTGCTGCAACTCGTGGCCAGCGCCCGAAAGGCCTATTCCGACCTGCAGCGGGTCCACGAGGAGGTCCGCGAATACGCGTCTCCCATGGTCCTCGAGTATTCGCACCAGGACCTGGCGGCGCTGTGGCGCGAGGCCTGGCAGCACCTCGATCCCGCCCGGGCGGGACGGGTGACGGCCCTCGTGGAGAGCGTGAACGCCTCGACGGAGGCCGAGGTGGATCCCTTCCGCCTGATGCAGGTGTTTCGCAACCTCTTCGAGAACGCGCTGGCCGCCTGCGAAGACCCGGTCCAGGTCCACGTCTCCGTTCGCGACGCGGATCTCGACGGCCGGCCCGCCCTGTGCATCGCCGTGCGCGACAACGGCCCGGGATTGGAGCCGACCCTGGTGGAGCGCGTCTTCGAGGCCTTCTACACCACCAAGAGCCGGGGGACGGGGCTCGGCATGGCCATCGTGAAGCGCACCATCGAGGCCCACCGCGGCCGGGTGATCCTCGATCCCGGTCCTTCCCGGGGCCTCGAAGTCAGCATCTTTCTGCCCCGGACCCGTCCCTGAGCTGGAGTGCGGCGGACCGCGCGGAAAGGCTCCGCGACGGAAGCTTCATTCCCGCGGGTGCGGCCGGGTTGTCGGGGCGGCCGGGGCGGGGTATACTTGATTGACGGCCCGGGTATGCGGCCGACTTCCGTTGACACGGCTGCCCGTGCCTTCCCGGCGAGTCCCCGACCGCCGCGTACGGCACCAATCCAAGGCGGTAAGACCTTCTCATGTGGCTGAAATGGCTGCCGTGGAAGTACGTAGTACGGCGCATTGCCCGCGCCCACGGCTTCATAGACCCCATCTCGATCCTCTCGCGCTTTCACGGCTTCGCTCAGCCGAGCGAAGTGGCGGCCCCGGTGGAGCTTCTGCGTGCGGGGGTGGTGTTCCATGCCCGCGGGCTGATGAACACCAAGGCCATCCAGCAGAACCTGGACTGGGTGTGGCCCTACTGGGTGGTGCGCCAGTTCGACCCTCTGGACGACGCGTTCCTGCCGCGGGCCTTCTCGATCACCCACGTGAACCTCACGCTCCGCAACTGGACGGCCGTGGGCACGCCGGGCTGCAACGCCCTGCCCATCGTCGATCCCCGAGGACTGGTGACGCCGTTTTTCGACGGCTGGTCCCTCGACGGGTGGATCGTCGCCGAAGACGGCACCGACCTGATCCCCGCCCGCATGCCGGACGTCACCCACCGCCTTCTGCTCGAGGAGGACCGCCTGGCGGTGCGCACCCAGAGCGCCAAGCCGGGGCTCTCGCTGAGCGCCGAGGCCTGGGTCGAGCCCCGCGCCGGCGACGCCCTGTGCCGCGTCTCGTACGTGGCGCGGACCGATCGGCCGGCGTGGCTGATCGTCTCCCCGCGGCCGGCCAATCCCGAGGGCGTCAGCTTTATACACACGGTGGAGCTGAAGGACGACCGCCGGACCTGGCGGATCAACGAGCGCGGCACGGCGACCCTGAGCGAGCCCGTGGACCGGCACGCGGTGTCGGACTACTACACCGGCGACGTTTACCTGCGGTTGCTGGAGCGCAAAGAAGAGTCGTCCGTGACCTGCCCCATCGGCCTGGCCACGGCGGCGGCCCTGTACCGGCTGCAACCCAACGAGACGCGGGAGGTCGGGGTGGAGGTGCCCCTGTCCGGCGACGTCGAGTCGACGCCCCTCTTCAGAACCGGCGCCGACGTCGAGACCTGGAAGGTCGCCACGTCGGAGGCGGCGCGGCTGCGCGTGCCCGACCCGCGCTTCCGGTTTCTATACGAAGCCGCCGTGCGTACGCTGGTGCTCCATTCGCCCCGCGAGGCCTACCCCGGACCGTACACGTACAAGCGCTTCTGGTTCCGCGACGCCGCGTACATCGTGCACGGCCTGCTCTGCGCGGGGCTGCGGGGCCGCGCCGAGGCCGTGCTCGACCATTTCCCGAAGCGCCAGAGCATCACGGGATTCTTCAACTCCCAGGAAGGCGAGTGGGACGCCAACGGCGAGGTCCTGTGGACCTTCCGCCGCTACGGCGAGTTGACCGGCGCGCCCCTGAAACCCGCCTGGCGCCGGGCCGCCGTGCGGGGCGCCGAATGGATTGTGTCCAAGCGTCTTCCCGACAACCTCGAGGTGCCCCACGCCGGCCTGCTTCCAGCCGGGTTCAGCGCCGAGCACCTTGGAAACAACGACTACTACTATTGGGACGACTTCTGGAGCGTGGCGGGCCTGCGGGCCGCCGCGGAGATGTTCGAGACCGACAATGCCAAGGCGGCCGCCCGGTTCCGGCGCGAGGCGGAGGCCCTCATGGCCGCCATCGAACGCAGCTACCGCGAGTAGCGCCAGCTGCGCCCCCGGCCCGGGTTTCCCGCGTCGCCCTATCGACGCATGGACGCCGGTGCCGTGGGGTCCATCGTGGCCGACTACCCGCTTCAACTGTGG